>NZ_JCAKRV010000007.1:0-198196 GCF_059515165.1 Chryseobacterium sp. CS3K3.1
TTTATATTTTATAAGTAATGTATTATACTTTTTCTACTTGCATGTAGCTCAGTTCCATTGGAGTTTTTCTACCGAAGATCAATACAGAAACTTCAATTTTCTTTTTGTCTTCAAGAATCTTCTCAACTGTACCATTGAATCCGTTGAAAGGTCCGTCGATTACTTTAACGTTTTCACCTACTACATAAGGAATTTCAACATCGCTTGCAAATTCTGAAAGTTCATCCATTCTTCCAAGCATTCTGTTTACCTCTGATTTTCTCATTGGAACAGGATCACCCCCTTTTGTTAAACTTAAGAAAGAAATAACTCCTGGGATATTTTTAATAACGTGAGGAATCTCTCCCATCAGGTCAGCTTCAATCATCAAGTAGCCAGGATAGTAAGGTCTCTCTTTAGGAACTTTTTTACCGTTTCTAATCTGGATTACCTTTTCCATAGGAATAACCACTTGAGTAACGTACTGCTCAAACCCTAAACGTTTGATTTCTGTCTCAATATAGTTTTTCACTTTATTTTCCTGTCCGCTGATTGCTTTCAGCACATACCATTTCAATTCGCTCATTATGGAAAATACTTAATTATTAATTGAACAAGTTGATTAGCATTCCTATGATGTTGCTGATTGCTTTTGAAAACAATTCATCAACTCCAAAGGTAAATAAAGCCAGAATAACTGTCGCAATAGTAACTACAATTGTAGAAGACTGAAGGTCAGCCCATTTTGGCCATTCAACTTTATGTCTGAATTCGTTATAAGAACCTTTTAAAAAATCGACAAATGAACTCATAATTTATATTTGCACGGGCACAAGGATTCGAACCCTGATCAACGGTTTTGGAGACCGGTATCCTACCATTGGACGATGCCCGTAGTTAAAAAAAGCTCCGTAAAGAGTGTTCCTTACGGAAGCTTTTTATATTGTTTTAGATGTGGATTAGTCGATGATTTCAGTTACCTGACCTGCACCTACTGTTCTACCACCTTCTCTGATCGCGAATCTAAGACCCTCGTTAAGAGCGATTGGCTGAAGTAATTCAACAGTGATTGTTAAGTTATCACCAGGCATTACCATTTCTACACCTTCTGGTAAGAAGATCTCACCTGTAACGTCAGTAGTTCTTACGTAGAACTGAGGACGGTACTTGTTGTGGAATGGAGTGTGACGTCCACCTTCTTCTTTAGAAAGGATATAAACCTCAGCTTTGAATTTCTTGTGTGGCTTAACTGAATCTTTCTTAGCGATAACCATACCTCTCTTGATGTCAGTTTTTTCAATACCTCTCAACAATAGACCTACGTTATCACCAGCTTCACCTCTGTCTAGGATTTTTCTGAACATCTCAACCCCTGTAATAGTAGAAGTTAATTTTTCATCACCCATACCTACGATATCAACTGGATCACCAGTGTTGATAACACCAGCCTCGATTCTACCAGTTGCTACAGTACCTCTACCTGTAATAGAGAATACGTCTTCGATTGGCATTAAGAATGCTTTATCCTGATCTCTAACAGGCTGCTCGATCCAAGTATCAACTGCATCCATTAATTCTTCAACAGTCTTAACCCACTTCTCGTCTCCGTTAAGAGCACCAAGAGCAGATCCCTGGATTACTGGAGAGTTATCTCCGTCATATTCGTAAGTAGATAATAAATCTCTAAGTTCAAGTTCAACAAGCTCTAAAAGCTCAGCATCATCCACCATGTCAACTTTGTTCATGAAAACAACGATTCTTGGTACGTTTACCTGACGGCAAAGTAGGATGTGCTCTCTAGTTTGAGGCATTGGTCCATCAGTTGCAGCACATACTAAGATAGCTCCATCCATCTGAGCAGCACCAGTTACCATGTTTTTAACATAGTCGGCGTGACCTGGACAGTCAACGTGTGCATAGTGTCTGTTTTCAGTTTCGTACTCGATGTGAGCTGTATTAATAGTGATACCTCTTTCTTTTTCTTCTGGAGCAGAGTCAATAGAAGAGAAATCTTTCTTCTCAGCAAGACCCTTGTTAGCTAATACACTACTGATAGCTGCAGTAAGTGTAGTTTTACCATGGTCAACGTGACCAATAGTACCAATGTTCAAGTGTGGTTTGTTACGATTAAACGTTTCCTTTGCCATGATTTAAAATTATTTATTTATTGTTTTTCAAATTTTCGGTGTGCAAATATAATGAATTTTTAAATACCAAAAACTTTTTATTAAAAAAACTTTCAATATTATCATCCAGTGAAGGACAAACCTTATATTTCAACGTATTGAGACTGCAAATTTACACATTTTTCCGGATTGAAAAAATCTTTCTGAAACCTTTTATGAAAAAGCCTGAAACCCAATATAAAAAATAAGTTTCAGAAAGCAGCATTCACTCTTACCTGTGTTTATTTCAGAATATTATTCCGATCAGTCTTCCTTAATGACCGAATCAATAAATACAATGAAAATAAAAACGCACTTCCCAGCATAATAAGAGGTGTGGAAAGTTTGCAGAATGCAATAAGGGAGAAGAGACCGTTTATCACAGATCCCATTGTATTAATATTAAAAATTTTCAGTACTAAAAGGTATAGAATTACTACTGCAATAGCTGCTTTCCTATATTCCGGATTAAATATTCTGAGCATCCCATTCTTGATTCGGTTTCTGAAACCTGACGGCAGGAGCCATGCCGGAATAAAAAGGCTGTAAAGTCCTATGGAATTCATAAAAGATATATTCAGCATCAATAATACATTAAGGTGAAAGAAAATAGTTACCAGCAGCATATATCTGAAAAATTTCGGAGACATGAACGCTACAATAAAAACCATTTCAAAAATAACAGTAAAATAATCCAGGGCTTCCCAGAATATTTTAGAATTAATTCCTTCATAAAAATCCGAAAGCAGATCGTTCCACCCTATAATAAACCTATATTGCGTAAAAAATATTTGAGTATACTGAATATCAGTGCTCAGCCAGCCTCCCAGAATTTTAGAAAACCCGGCAGTAAACATTCCGAAGCTGAAAATCAAACTTATCATAAACAGAGGCCACGATTTTGCCAGCTCATCCGTTTCTTTTACGGGCTCAGGAAAGAAGCTAAAGGTTTTGTTCCAGGGAGAGAATGCCATTATCATGATCGGAAGTGTATAAATAAAATCGTGATTCACTTTTCCAAACGAATAGGCATAATTATTCGTCAATACATACAGGATCATATACAATATTGCAAATATTCTAGGTTTATATCCTATCAGTATCAACAATAAACATGCGTAGATTATATATCTGCAAAGCACAAAAAATGCTTCAGAAGGGACAATATCCGTGAAAGACAGGATGCTGATGGGCGGAAGCATAGCACTGTTAGGAATAGAATGGATCCAGCTGTTATCTGCTACTCCCGACCATAACAGGAACATGGAAAAAAATATTCTGTAAAATGCCAGGAACTCATAGCTGGGACGGTAAGAAACAAAGGGAAGTTCTTTTAATTTATTCATCATTATTAGTTTAAAAAACGATAACTCAGTACAGTATCATACACAGATTTCTGGGTCAATTTTCTTGTGGTTATATCAAAATCTTTAGTTTCATTGATCACCTGTATAGCGGCGACTTTTTTACCGGGAAATCTTTTCTCAAGTCTGTTTACAATGAATTTTTTACTTTCTTCCATATCCACTTTTTTAATGTTCCGGTTAAGGATAGATTTTTTCAACAGGTAAAACTTCTTTTTATAAGGAGGAAGGGAATTCACCCGGCTGTCCAAAACCGGATATTTCCTTGGAAAAAGCAAATTCTGAATAAGGGTAATCTGTATGGTTCTCGGTATACTTTCTCCCAGATAATCATTATTGACCAAAATACTGTCTGACCCGTCTTTAAAAAAGACATGGGAAGTGGTTTTGGTAAAATTAATATATTTTCCATCTTTTATGGGATAGGATGCGAATCCCGGAAAGTTAAATGAAGGATAGGTTTCTTCAATATTAACCTTAAAAACAAGTTGCAGGGGAAGCAAGACGATTAAAAAGCCAAACAAAAAAAGAACTCTTTTTTTGTAGCGTTTCATTTTGTGTTTTAACATTTGTGTATAGAGATGAGGGATTAATTATAAGATATCATTTGTTTTTTTCTAATTGCCCAATTTAATTATTTTATTCGAAATCAGACGACAAGAAATTAAAAAAAATCGCCTTAGGAATTTCCAAAGGCGAAATATTATAACAAATTAAATTGATTGCAGTTTTCCTGTTCTGTTGAAGATCCAGAAAATAATCGGGAAAATAAGCAGAGTAAGCACTGTAGCTGTAATCAGTCCTCCGATAATGACAATTGCAAGAGGTTTCTGAGACTCCGATCCGATTCCTGTAGACAAGGCAGCCGGCATAAGCCCTATGGAAGCCATCAATGCTGTCATAATTACAGGTCTCGTCCTGGATTTTACTCCATTTAATATAGCGGTATCGATATCCATTCCGTCTTTAACATTCTGGTGGAATTCTGTAATAAGGATTACCCCGTTCTGGATACAAATTCCCAGAAGAGCAATCATTCCTACTCCGGCAGAGATTCCAAAATTGATTCCGGTAACATGCAAAGCGATGATACCTCCAATCAAAGCAAAAGGTACGTTTGCCAATACCAGAAGAGAATCTTTCATATTGCCGAACAGAATAAACAACAGGAAGAAAATCATCAGAATACTCACCGGTACTACCTGCGCCAGCCTGTGTGAGGCACGCTGCTGGTTTTCAAACTGACCTGTCCATCCTATTGAATAACCGTCCGGAAGTTCAATCGTTTCTACTTTTTTCTGAGCATCCGCAATCGTACTTCCCAAATCCCGGTCACGGATGGAGAATTTCACCCCGATGTATCGCTTGATATTGTCTCTGTAAATAAATGCGGCTCCGTTATCTTTAACAATGGTGCTTATTTCTTTTAAAGGAATCTTTGCTCCATCCTGTGTAGGAACCATCAAAGCAGCAATGTCATTTTCATTGGTTCTGTATTCCTGAGAATACCGAAGACGGATCGGGAATTTCCTTTCCCCATCAAACATTTCAGAGGCAGTTTTCCCTCCAAATGCCATCTCCAGCACAGCCTGCGCATCTGCGGGCATCACTCCATAAGCGGCCATTTTATCTCTGTCCAAAACCACGCTTACTTCCGGCTGGCCGATATTTTTAATAATTCCCGGATCCTTCACGCCTTGTACGTCTTTAATTTTAAGCAAAACTTCGTGGGCTAATTTGTCAAGGGTTTCCAGGTTATCACCATAGATTTTGATTCCGTTTTCAGCTTTAAAACCGGCCACTGCCTCTGCTACGTTATCTGAAATAGGCTGGGAGTAGTTGAAAGTAATTCCCTGATAACTTCTGAGTTTTTTGTCTATTTCATTGATCAGTTCGTCATAAGTAATCTTACGCTTCCATTCTTCTCTTGGCTTAAGGTTTACCGCAAACTGTACAAATCCGAATCCGTTGGGATCGGTTCCATCATTACTTCTTCCCGTCTGGGCGAGCACATCTGTCACTTCGGAAAAGCTCATAATGTCCTTCTTTAAAAGATCAGCTGTTTTCAGAGATTCTTTTAATGAGGAGCTCATCGGCATTTCGGCTGTGATCCACAATGAACCTTCATTCAACTGGGGTAGGAATTCTGTTCCAAGGAATTTCCCCGAAAACAAAGTAACAGCCAGAAAGGAAATCGCTACAATCATACTCATCTTCTTATGCCTGAACGTTAAATTAAAGCCTTTCAAAACGATTCTGTCCCAGAAATTCACAAACGGATTGTTTTTTTCTCTTACATTTTTATTTAAAAGGATATGCGAAAGAACAGGAACAAGAGTTAATGTAAATATCAATGCTCCCATTAATGCAAACCCTAATGTAAATGCCAGAGGAGAAAACATTTTCCCCTCTACTTTCTGGAATGAGAAAATAGGAATCAAGGAAGTAATGATGATTAATTTTGAAAAGAAGATGGCTTTTCCCAGTCCTGTTCCGGTTTGCTTAATCCATCCTCCCTTGGCAAGTTTATTAAACTTCTCCGTCCCGTACTTATGCGCTTTATGATCCAGCATTACGAAAAGGCCTTCCACCATGACGACGGCTCCGTCTATGATAATCCCGAAGTCTACTGCTCCCAAAGAAAGCAGGTTCGCACTCATTCCTGCCAGTTTTAAACATAAAAAGGCAAACAATAAGGATAATGGGATAATGATGGAAACAATCAGCGTGGTTCTCCAGTCTGCCATAAAGATCAAAACAATAACCGTTACCAGTACGATACCTTCAATAAGGTTATGCATTACGGTATGAGTGGTAAAATCCATCAGATTGTCACGATCGTAGAAAGTCACCATTTTAACATCTTTCGGAAGTACTTTTTCGTTAAGCTCTTTAATTTTAGCCTTCACCCCTACTAAAACCTCTCTCGGGTTCTCCCCTTTTCTCATCACAACAATTCCTTCCACCGTATCGTCATGATGATTAAGAGCGGCCTGCCCTACTCTGGGCATGGAACTTTCGTGAACTTCTGCTACATTTTTTACCAAAACAGGGTTTCCACTGTCATTCTGAATGGTAATATTTCCAATATCCGCTACAGATTTTACCAAACCGATACCTCTTACCACATAAGCCTGACCATTTTTTTCAATGACATCTCCTCCTACATTCAGGTTACTTTTGGTGACAGCATCATATACCTGAAGCGGCGTAAGGTTGTATTTATCCAAAGCTCTCGGATCGATACTCAGTTCAAAAACTTTATCCTGTCCTCCGAAAACATTGATATCCGCAACGCCGGGAACTCCTCTTAAAGCACGGTCTATTACCCAATTCTGCAGGGTAAGCAGCGCCCGGGAATCTTTGGTTTTACTTTCAAGCGTATATCTGAAAATTTCACCGGTTGGCCCGTAGGGTGGCTGTACTTCGGGATCTACCTCATCAGGAAGGCTAATGGTTCTTAACTGGTTATTGACCTGATTTCTGGCAAAAGTATCGTCCACCCCGTCGTCAAACAGAATTTTAACAATAGAAAGCCCAAACATGGTGGTACTTCTCACACTTGTTTTCTTTTGAACCGGGCTCATTGCCAATTCAATGGGAGTAGTAACAAAACGTTCTACTTCTTCTGCACTACGCCCATTCCATTGGGTAATGATGACAATCTGAGTATTGGTTACATCCGGAAAAGCTTCAATAGGCATGTTTTTGAAACTTATAAAGCCGGAGATGGCTAAAATCGCTACCCAGATAAAGGTAAATGCTTTATTTTTTAATGAAAAAGCAATTATATTTTTTATGAATTTATTCATGATAGATACATTGATGACCTAAAAAAGCCGTTAAAGAAAAATATCAGTATTCTTAATGGTTTAATAAGACTAGCTGTTCAGTGAACGGTAGATCAGCAGCTGGTTGTTGGTAATCACTTCTTCTCCTTCTTTCAGACCGTCTGCAATATAGGTGACATCACCCACCTGCTTTAATACTTTGATTTCTCTGATCTTCACATCTGTCCTGGATTTAAAAACCACTACGAAGCTTTTATTATCATCAAAAATCACTGCTTTGGAGGGAACGGTAAGCGTAGAGTTGCTTTCCAGACTGGAAACTTTTATCGTGGCTTTACTCTCTGGGATCAAAAGTCCGTTGGCATTGTCTAATACGACTCTTGCCTGCATGGCATTGGTCTGCGGGTCAATAATTTTGAAAATTTTATCAATTTTTCCGTCAAAAACTTTGTCCGGATAAGATAGAGTAGATACCTGAGCTTTCATTCCAAGACTGATTTTATCAATATCAGATTCATTGACATTCATAATCGCCCATACATTGGTGGTGTTGGCCACATCAAAAATATTATCGCTTCTGTCACTTCTCAGCTGCATATCTTTATTGATACTTTTCTGAACAATATAACCGCTGATAGGTGCTACCACACTGTATATATTCCCGGTTTTTACATTATAAACCGTACTTACTGCTGCAGCTCTCTGTAACTGATCTTCGGCTTTTTGCAACTGGCTTTTAGCTTCCAGTACATCTCTTTCGGTATTCAGTTTTCCTTCATAGAGTTCTTTCGCGACACGAAGGTTATTTTTTGCCACTACCAGATCTGTTTTTGCATCACTTACATCCTTCTGAATTTCTGCAAGCTCAGTACTTCTGATGGTGGCTAAAACCTGTCCTTTTTTTACATAGTCGCCCAATTCTACATTGACGCTCATTACATTTCCTCCAACTAATGGATAAACATCTATATAACTGTTTTTGTCTGCGGAGATTTTTCCGTAAAAACTGTATTCGTCTTCTATATTTCTTTTTTCAACCTTTGCCAGGGAAATAGAACTCAGCATCGTATTACTGAGTTCAAATCCTTTTTTGGTGTGAATATTTTTCTCTTCCTCTTTTTTTGAACAGGCTATTAATGAAAGAACCATCAATACGGGAATAATATATGTTTTCATGATTTTAATAGAAGATTTTCGTTTGTACTAGTTGATTAAGCTGTTCTGCAGACTGCATGATCTCATTTTTCATATCGTAGATCTGAAGGGCTGTTTCCCTGTAGCTGTCCATAAAGTCTGTAAATTCAATCAGGTTGACATTTCCCTTTCTGAAATTGTTCAGCATTCCGTTATAAACAAGCTCCATATTCTGAAGATCTGTCGTTTTCACATCCTGCAGCTGATCATATTGTGCTTTCCAGGTTTTGTAGGCAGACTGAACTTTGGTTTCCAGAGTCAGCTTTTGAAAGTCTGCATTTTTCTGGTTCTGTTGAATCGCATAGTTTGCTTTTACAACATTTCCCTGATTCGCTTTCCATAGCGGCAAAGGAATTCCCAAGGTTAGATTCGCTTCGTTATTAAAAGTTCCTCCCGCCTGATCCCATGCAGCTCCTACCGTAACATCAGGGACATTCAGTGATTTCTGCCATTGTGCATACAGCTTACTGCTATCAATAAGCTTTAGATTATACCGGTAATCTGCATTATTTTCAAGGGCTTTACCTTTCAACTCTTCTTCATTACCGAAAGGCTGTGCTGCCAAAGCTTCTTTAGCTTCGGTTTCGGATATTGTTGGCTCTATTTCTTCTGAAACTCCTGTCAGAACTTTCAGATTCTGTTCAAAATCAAGAATATTTTTGTTGATCTCCAGCTTATCATGATTGAGTTGGATCACTATACTCTGTAATCTGACAGCATCTTTAAGAGAAACATTTCCTTTGGAAGACTGTACACGGTAAGCATCTAAGAGATCATTCATATATCCCAGCTGCCTGTTGGTGTTTTCCAGTTTTAGTTTTTCATAATAAAGATTGAAATAAGCAGAACGAAGCTGATATCGTAAATCTGCCAGCAATTGGGAAAACTGAAGCTGGGCCAGTTCTTTATTGGACCTGGCAAAAGCAATTTCATTTTTCTTTTTGCCACCCATATAAATCAATTGAGTAATACCTGCTCCCTTAGAATGTCCTACATCAAAAAACTTTTTGTCCTGCGGATTATAAGCATTGAACTGTCCGCTTAATTGAGGTAATTCCCAGATTTTAGCCTGCAGAATATCCGCATCAGCCATATTGATATTGTACTGTTCGGCGAGCAGCTGGAGGTTGTTCTTCTGAAACGCTTCTTCGCATTCCAAAAGAGACATCTGCTGTTGTGCCGCCATGAATGAGGAAACGGCCAGGCACAGCACTGCAATTCTGTTCATTATTTTTATTTTTAAATTACAAAATTGCTTTGATGCGATTAAAAGAAACTTAAATGACGCTTAAAAAAATATTAAAATAGGCTTGAGCAGGCCGTTTATCCAATAAATCAACGGATAAAACAAGTGAATTTTTCTCTAATTATTGAATTTTTGTTAAAAAAAACCAATCGCAGGTTTAACAAAAAAACAACTGTTTTATATCAGTTGTTTTTCATTTATTTTTTAAAACTTATGGTAAACTTATTGATGAAATCTGCTGGTGAAGAATATACAATATCTGCATCATGATATTCCAGAATCCTTTTGACAATTCTAAGACCTAATCCTGACCCCGCAATATTCTGTGCATTATTTCCTCTCGTGAAAGCTTCAAACAGTTTAGCCTGCTCATCTTCAGAAATCGTATTACCATGGGAAATTACTTCAATAGAAAGATTATCATTGGTTTCAGTAATCAGGACCTTCACCTCTGTATTGTCCGAATACACGGCAGCATTTTTAAACAGGTTGATAAAGACAATCACCAATAATGACTGGATTCCCCTGATGGTTAAAAATGCATTTTCAAAGCTATTTTCATTGATCAGAAAATCCAGTTTAAGCTGTGGATAACTTTTTTCTACAGCTTCAAAAGCTTCAAAAATAACTTCATCAATTCTTACTTCCTCATAAATACTCTGAATATTTTCTTTATCAAATTTGGTCAGCAATAAAAGCGAGTTGGTCAGATCGGACAGTTGATATACATCTCTCTGGATTTGCTTTAAAGATGATAATGTTTCCGGAGAATGTTCTTCAAACTTAATCAGGTTTTCCAGCTGAAAGGCCATTCTTGTTATTGGGGTTCTGATCTCATGCGAAGCACTGGCCGTAAAATCTTTTTGGGACTGAAATACATCATCCAGCCTTCCAATCATTGTATTAAACGATTTTGCCAGAACGCTTACTTCATCATTTGACTGTTCTACCGGGATCTGTGTGGTAAGTTTATGGGCAGTAACTTCAGAAATTTCTTTGTTCAGATCTTCCAAAGGACGGAGGAACTTTTCCACAAAATAATAGCTGAAGAAACCAATAAGCATAGTACTCATCACATACGCTGTAATCAAAAGATATTTAAGATAACCTAATTTGGATTTTCCGTTTGTATCAAAGGCACTTGTAAGGATATAGTAATTTTCACCATTGATATTCCTGAGCGCGGCGTAAATTTCCGGGACGGTTTTTTCCGTATAGATAATCTTCTTTTTATCCAGCTCTTTAAGCATGGCGCTGTCCCAAATGACATTCCGGTCTTTAATCGTACTGTAGATGAGTTCTTTTTTTTCGTTGAAAATTAAAATCTTTTCATTCAAAAGGATATTATCTGAATTTTCATTGAAAAAAACAGGTGCTTCTTCTTCAAAGTCTTTGGATTTTGAAATGAAATGGGAAGTAAATTCAAGCCTCTGCCTGAATCTTTCTTTAAATTCATCTCTTCTGAAATCATTAAAAGATAAATAAATGACCGCCATCACCATCCCAAAAAGTAGTGAAAAGGCGATACTGATCGTTAGGGCTATCTTTCTTTTTAAAGACATTTATAAAGGACTTAGGTAGTATCCGAAACCTGAACGGGTGTGGATCAGTTTTATTTTAAAATCTTTATCAATCTTTTTCCTCAGAAAATTGATATAAACTTCTACGGTATTGGTATTCGTATTAAAATTGTGTTCCCATACATGTTCTGTAATCTGTTGTTTGGAAACCGTTCTTCCCTGCGCTTCCGCAAGATAAACCAACAGCTGGAATTCTTTTAATGTAAGTGTTATTTCATTTCCTCCACGATAGACCTTCTGTTCTGTTTTATTGATAATAAGGTCGTCAACTCTTAGAATATCCTGATCTGCATTATCAGAAGGTGCCTTTCTTCTCAACAGCGAATTGATTCTTAGCAGAAGTTCTTCAAACTGAAATGGCTTTACAAGATAATCATCAGCCAGTCTGGTGAAGGCGTCTTTTTTATCAGAGATATCTCCATAAGCAGAGATGATAATGATGGGGGTATTTTTGTCAAAAGAGCGGATCGTCTGGCAGACATCAAGTCCATTTATCTTAGGAACATTAATATCGAGTAAATACAGATCATAACTACTGTTTTTTATCTGGCGGAGAAAAGTTTCCCCGTCATAGATTTTATCACAATTAAAATTATTTGATTCTAAAAATCTGCACAACTCTGCAGACAGAATGAGATCATCTTCCAGTAAAAGAATATTCATCAAAAATTTATTTTACACGAATTTAACGAAAATTTTATGATTGTGATTGTAAAGCTGAAGTAAAAATCGGATCGATCTCCAATATATTAAGCCCAACAGTTGAAGCTTCGTTGGAAGTGTTTGAATAAAATTAAAGAATTTTATGAAGCGAAAAACCTTTTTCACTTAGTATGTATTCTATATAATAAAGAAGTTTTAGAAAATGCAGATTCCTCTAATAGAGAATAAAAAAATATTTGTATTATTATCTTGTAATTCAAACGATTATATGAAAATCACATTACTATACATATCAGGGCTCATTTTAACTTCACTATTATTTTCTGCTCAAAATAATAATGCGGTTATGGAGATTAATTATGAGACAAAATTAATTTCTGATAGCCTGAATAGAGAAAAAGTAAAGGTTTATTCATCAACTTTATTATGTAATAATACCGAATCAATTTATTGCAGTGCAGAAGCTAAAGCATACTATAAAGGAAATTCCACACAAACTATCAGTACAAATTACGGGAATATCCCTAAATATCCTAAAGCCGTAGAAAGCATTTATAAAGCCAACGGGGTTATTAATGCATTTCTACCGGTAGGAAAATATATTTTCTCGTTTGATGAGCCCAAACTCAATTGGGAGGTTTTGCATCAAACTAAACATATCAAAGGTTTTAAATGTCAATTAGCAAAAACCATCACCGATACTGGAGATACTTTTTTTGCATGGTTTACAAACGATATTACTATTTCGGATGGACCATTCCGTTTCAAAGGACTCTCAGGAATGGTTCTGGAAGTTTTCAATAAGAGTAAAACAATAGAAATTTACGCAACTGATATTAAAAAATCAGACGAAATTATAGAACCTCTAAAATATTATAATGAGGTTAAAGCTAAAAATAAACAACAGTTTTTAGAAGCAAGAAAAAACTTTCACGAAAATCCATCAATGTATAATGGTAATTTGAAAGTGGTAGATGCTAATGGCAATGATAAAACTAAAATGATGACAGACCGTTTGAAAAATGTAAATACTTTCCTTGATTAAGAATAATCCTTAAAGGAGTAAATGTTTCCAGGTATAAAAATCTACATCTATCCTAACTGCTTTCTTAGTTATCTGATCAATTATACTATCAGCTATTTTTACGTATATTATCCATCCTATATGGATTGGCTTAGAACTAATTGGCTTAGGTACTCAAATCTTACCAAAATACAATCTTCATCATTTTTGCGTTCTAATTATACAGTATGGAATACCGGCTGGTATTACCACATTTAACCCATGAATTTTTTAATCCATATCTTGTATTCTTGGCTATCTACATTGTACACAACCTGTTTCTTTTTCAAATAAAATTTGGGCATAAAAAAATCCCGAAGAAATTCGGGAAAATCGAGAGCCAACTACGGGACTTGAACCCGTGACCTCTTCCTTACCAAGGAAGCACTCTACCGCTGAGCTAAGTCGGCATCAACTAAAAAAATCACACTAAGTAGCGTGATTTTCGTTGAGCGGAAGACGGGGGTCGAACCCGCGACATTCAGCTTGGAAGGCTGACGCTCTACCAACTGAGCTACTTCCGCAATTTTGTTTCCAAAATTATTGGTAAACGCTGTGCAAAACTAAGAAAACTTATTTAATCTTGCAAGTTTTTTATAATATAAAATGTGGGGAGAGCAGGATTCGAACCTACGAAGCCGAAGCAACTGAGTTACAGTCAGTCCCATTTAGCCACTCTGGAATCTCCCCAGATATTTTATATTAAAATGGAGCCTCCAGAGGGATTCGAACCCACGACCCCGAGATTACAAATCACGTGCTCTGGCCAACTGAGCTATGGAGGCATTTTAATAAAGGACTGAAACTGATCGAGAAACTCTACTCTACACATTCCAGTGTTAAAAAAATCACTCTTAATGTTGTGATTTTATTGAGCGGAAGACGGGGGTCGAACCCGCGACATTCAGCTTGGAAGGCTGACGCTCTACCAACTGAGCTACTTCCGCAATTTTGTTTCCAAAACTATTGGTAAACGCTGTGCAAAACTAAGAAAACTTATTTAATCTTGCAAGTTTTTTTTATAAAAATATAAAGTGGGGAGAGCAGGATTCGAACCTACGAAGCCGAAGCAACTGAGTTACAGTCAGTCCCATTTAGCCACTCTGGAATCTCCCCAAAAGTTTATATTTTATGAGCCTCCAGAGGGATTCGAACCCACGACCCCGAGATTACAAATCACGTGCTCTGGCCAACTGAGCTATGGAGGCAAATATAAAAAAGAATTCAAAAGATCGCTGTTCCTTTTTTGCGAGTGCAAATATAGAACGGATTTTTTGAATTCTCAAATTTTTTATAAACTTTTTTTAACTTTTTTTTCTACGCCATTTCTTTTTTCTTGATTAATAGCTTTTTAGCAGTATCAACGCAAAGGTCCAGACTTTCTTCAAAACTTGTAGTGGTCTTCTTTACTACGATATCGTCTCCCGGAACCGCTAAAATAATCTCGGCAGTTTTATTAGCTTTATCCGAATTATTTTCAACTTTCAAGAACACCTTACACTCCTGAATTTTGTCATAGAAGGTATCCAATTTACTTACTTTTTTGTCGATGTGTGATTCTAGTGGTTCGTGTGGAGTTAAACCAATTGATTGTACTGAAATCTTCATAATTCTTCTTTTTTTGATGCTCGAGGGTGAGCCTGATTAAACACTTTTTTCAATTGTTCAATATTAGCATTCGTATAGACTTGAGTACTGGCAAGGCTGGAATGCCCTAATATTTTTTTCACTTTGGAGATCTCCGCCCCATTATCCAATACGTGGGTAGCAAAGCTATGCCGAAGGATGTGAGGACTTTTTTTTTCTTTCGTTGTTACAAGACTAAGGTACTTATTAACTACCACATAAACAAATTTTTCATTGAGTTTTTTCCCTTTCTTATTGACGAAAAAATATGATTTAAATTCTGTCTGCGGATTTCTTATTTCCAGATAACTTTTCAGAAGTTCAGACAATTCATTGGAAATGGGAATTACCCTTTCTTTATTCCCTTTTCCTATTACTTTTAATTCATTTCCATATAAGTCAACATTCTCAAATATCAGGCCACAAAGTTCCGCTTTACGCATTCCCGTCTGATAAAGAACCTCCATAATGCACTTTTCAAGCACGTCATGTACCTGTTCAAAAACTCTTTCATTGAGATCTGTCATTTCCTCTTTAGACATAGGAATCTGTTTTTCAGCATAAAACTTCAGGGAAGAAATTCCTTCAACGGGAGAAACTGTAATTTCACCTATTTTTAAAAGAAAAAGATAAAAACTGCGGAGAGAAGATAATTTTCTGTTGATACTTCTTTTCGAAATGTTATTTTCACTCAGTTCGACAATAAAATTCCGGATGATTTTCTTGTCTGCCTTGGTTAAATTGTCGGAAGATTCTGTTCGGAGAAAGAAATGGGAAAAGTCTTCAAGGTCTTTTTGGTAGCTTGTGATAGTATGAGGAGAATATCTTTTTTCGAATTGTAAGTATTCTAAAAACTTTTCCAGCATCATAGGGTATAAAAATAAAAATTCACTCCTCAAATATAAGAATTTAAGAAGTGAATTAATATATGGTTAAGAAAAAATCTTAAGCCTGCTCTTCTTTGCTAAGCGCTCTTTGTTTGTAAGCCGCTTTTAGTCTAGCTTGTCTCAAAGTTACAGAAGGCTTAATAAACTGTTGTCTAGATCTTAATTGACGAACAGTTCCTGTTTTATCAAATTTTCTCTTGTATTTTTTTAAAGCTCTGTCGATGGATTCACCATCTTTTACTGGAATTATTAACATATTTTACATCTCATTTTGGATTGCAAAAGTAGACATTTTTTATCAGAACACAAAATATATTGCAATAAACAATCACTACTCTATCTCATTTTTATTAACAAACCCCATATTAAAAGTCATTTACAGACAATAATATTTTTTCCACAATAACCGGATATTCAATTCTTAAAACTTCAGGATACTCATTTTGTTTCCAAATTTCTATTAAAACCACTAACATTAATGAAATGTAAACAAAAAGCATTATCTTTGCATTCACTTTATTCATGGGGTTGACTGGTTTCGACAGCAAGACCAATGGGTAAGTAAGCATGCAGAGAACCGTAGCGCGATCTCTATAATCCCTTGCTACAAAATTTTAACTGGCAACGAAGAGTTCGCTCTTGCAGCTTAATATCGAAGTATAGTAGATCAAGCGTTTTCCCGAAGATTTTAGTAGGGAAGCAAGATATTCCACAAATGCTCTGTTCTGCGGCGTTTGATCCTGGGATATAGGAATGCAGAAATAAGGCTTTAGAAGCTTTGGCTAAAGCTCGAAAATTTCAGAAGATAAGCTGGTCGTTGGGTGTCTATCCTCTGCTTCCAGTCGAAAACCAATGGTAGAATAAGCATGTAGAAAGCTTATGTATTGCTTGTTTGGACGAGGGTTCGAATCCCTCCAACTCCACTAAAAGGGAATCTATTATTGTAGATACCCTTTTTTATTTCCACGTCCGTATTACAGTTTTCTGTTATAAAAAAATCATCTCATTAAAACCCACTACATGATTTTATCTCTCTAACGATAGATATTTGTGTTGGAAAATTTTCTTACAGAAAGATACAAACTCAACTTACCTACCCTCCTACAATCTTATTAATATAGACATTAACATAAAAGAAATTACAACAAAAACCATATCTTTACGTTAATAATTGGGACAAAAAAAGTATAAACTCTTTATTATGTTTCAAAAAGTTAAATTACAAACCAAATTTTGAATTTAAACTAAATAACAATATTCAACATTTGAGTAGCTTAATAATAACTAAACCATATAATAACTAAACCATGAGAAATTTATTATTATCTCTTTTATCATTATCATTTCTAATGTTCAACTGTTCCGGAAATGATGATAACTTACCTAATAATGAACAAAAAAACACCACTACTCCTCCACCCACGGCACAGCATTTCCACCCGCCAACATGGATACAAGGTGTTTGGGCCTGGAAACAAACTAGTGTTGCACCAGTTCAATACATAAAATTCACACAGGATGATATCATTTTACCTAACAATATAAGTTATAACAACTTAATAAACCAATCCCAAAATGCAAATCTGGTACTGGCAATTGAAAAAGAAGGATATACAAGTACATTATATTTTTATACAGAAACCCGCAAACCAACTACCGGCAATCTGTATAGCGCTGACGAGTTTAGGGTAAAAAAAATAAATGATACATTGATGGTAAGATATCCGGATTTTTCTCCAGCTATCTACTATACAAAGCAATAACCAGCGGTAAAATCAGACTCAAACTCAAGTCTTCATCAAAACATTCTAATTAAGTAACTAGCCATGAGACAAAATCCTCAGTTAGTCACGAATATTAATGTTTGGGTATTTCAAATAACATTACAGCCAACATGATAAACTATATAGTAAATTGTATAGTCTAAGAAGAATTTATAAAAAAACTTTATAAGTCTTTGATTTAAAAAGCTGATCAGTGGTAATTATACAGAAATAAATAAACTAGTTTTCATAAAACACGAAGCTAATAATACTGAAATTTGTATGATCTATCTTCTATATCTTCTTATTGGTTTTTCATAACAATTTACACCTCTACATTAACAACAATATAACCTCCTGAAAACTAAAAGACTAAAGCGAAACAATCTAAAATGAAAGCTTCCGGTCCACAAAAAAGACTAAAAAAATGTTTTATCGTAAAGAATTTTATATATTTGCACCATCTAACAATTAAAAAAATAATTTACTATGTCAGACATTGCATCAAGAGTAAAAGCTATCATCGCTGATAAGCTTGACGTTGAAGAAACAGAAGTAACTCCTGAAGCTAGCTTCACTAACGATTTAGGAGCTGATTCACTAGATACAGTTGAGTTAATCATGGAATTTGAAAAAGAATTTAACATTCAGATCCCTGATGATCAAGCTGAAAAAATTACTACTGTAGGACACGCTATCGCTTACATCGAAGAAGTAGTAAATAAATAATATTCTTCAACAAAAAAGAAATTAAACAAAGTTTATGGAATTAAAAAGAGTAGTTGTAACCGGATTTGGAGCAATAACACCAATAGGAAATAATGCAAAAGAATACTGGGAAAATCTTGTGAAAGGTGAGAGCGGTGCCGCTCCGATTACTCTTTTTGATGCCACAAACTTTAAAACAAAGTTTGCTTGCGAGGTAAAAAATTTCGATCCGTTACAGCATTTCGATAAGAAAGAAGCTAAAAAAATGGATAGAAATACTCAATTGGGACTTGTTGCTGCGAGAGAAGCAGTAGCGCATTCCGGCATTATTGAAGACAATGTAGATAAAAACAGAGTTGGTGTAATCTGGGGTTCCGGAATCGGAGGATTAGAGACTTTTGAAACTGAAGTGTTAGGATGGGCCAATACGGAAATTCCGAGATTCAACCCTTTCTTTATCCCAAAAATGATTGCGGATATCACTCCAGGACATATCTCAATTGAATACGGTTTCCACGGACCAAATTATACAACTGTATCTGCATGTGCATCTTCAGCAAATGCTATAATTGATTCCAAAATGCTGATCCAGTTAGGAAAAGCAGACGTGATTGTGTGCGGAGGCTCTGAAGCAGCCGTTACAGCAAGTGGTGTCGGTGGATTCAACGCAATGATGGCACTTTCTACAAGAAATGACGATCCAAAAACAGCTTCAAGACCTTTCGACAAAGACAGAGATGGATTTGTATTAGGTGAAGGGGCAGGATGTATCGTTCTTGAAGAATATGAGCACGCCGTAAAACGTGGTGCTACAATTTATGCAGAATTACTGGGAGGTGGTTTAAGTGCTGATGCACATCACATGACTGCTCCACATCCTGAAGGCCTTGGCGCTTATCTGGTAATGAAAAACTGTTTGGAAGATGCAGGCTTAACTGCTGATGAAGTAGATCATATCAACATGCATGGTACTTCTACTCCATTAGGAGACATCGCAGAATCCAATGCAATTTCAAAATTATTAGGCGAGCATGCTTATGACATTCAAATTAATTCTACAAAATCAATGACTGGCCACCTTTTAGGTGCTGCGGGTGTTATTGAAGCTATCGCTGCATTGGGAACTATTATTCATGGTACTGTTCCTCCAACCATCAACCATTTTACTGATGATGAAAATATTGACAGCCGATTAAACTTTACGTTTAATACAGCTGTGAAGAAAGATGTAAAAGTAGCCATGAGCAATACTTTTGGATTTGGCGGGCACAACGCTTGCGTTCTATTTAAGAAAATCTAAATTCAATGAATGGAGTTACAGAAATACTTTTCTAAATTCCTTCTCAAAAAAAGAAAAAGACAATTAACGGAGAGAGAGTATTTTCTCAGTACCGAGCTTAGAAAAGTATTGGGTACCGAGGTACAGAATATTGCTCTTTACCGCGAAGCTTTTTCTTTGAAAAATTCTTCTAAAAATCAAGACAGCAATTACGAAAGACTTGAATTTTTGGGAGATTCTGTTTTGGGTACAATTATTTCTTGTCATTTGTTCCAGACTTATCCTCAGGCCAATGAGGGATATCTGACACAAATGAAATCTAAGATTGTTAATAGGAAAAACCTCAATAAATTAGGAGAAGATCTCAAGCTTACCAGCCTTTTGCAAAAGCAGAACAGCTCATCAGCTTTGGGAGAGAATATCTCTGGAAATTTATTCGAAGCCTTAATCGGTGCCGTTTATTTAGACTTCCATTATGATACCTGTAAAAGGATTATTCTGGAAAAGTTGCTGACCCCTTCCGAGATCAATAAGCTTGAAAACAAAATTGTAAGCTATAAAGGTCTCCTGCTCGAATGGAGCCAGAAGAAGAAAGTCAATATAAAGTACGAAACCTGCGAGGAAATACAGGCTAATAAATCTGTCGTATTCAGGTGCCATGTATGGCTGGGAGACGAAAAAATTGCTAATGCAACAGAGACTTCCAAAAAGAAGGCAGAGGAAAAAGCAGCACAGAGGGCATTTTATATTTTAAACAAAAAAGAAAATATACTTGGAAATTCAAAAACTTTATGATCTTGATGATATAGAATTTGAAGATATTGCCATAGGATTGGTAAGATTAGCCAAAGATATACCTGCTCACGAGTTTTTCTACAAAATAAATCAAATCAACAACCTGAGTTTTTCAAGAAAGAAAGATCTTGTCTTTCATGGGGGATATTATGATTATTTTTTTCCAAGATATGAAGCCTATCACAAGTTTTCAAAGACCTGTTTTACCTTCATTTCCAATAAATCTTCCGAAAGTAAGCAAAAAAAAATCCAGACAGAACTCTTTACAGAAGAAGAAAACATTAAATTTTTATTAAATAATCAGGTAGATGTGGAATATATTCTGCATAGTTCGGAACAGTTTCCTGATTTTTCCGTAATTTTGCTCCCTGAAAATCTTGTTTTTCCAATTCAAGATTATACATTGAGTTCTGAAGAGGAACTTTATCAAATTATCCAGTATTATGAATAAGTATTTAAAGAAGACAAAAATTATCGCAACACTAGGGCCTGCTTCATCGTCGAAGGAGGTAATGTTAGATCTAATGAAAGCGGGTGTTGATATTTTCAGAATAAATTTTTCACATGCAGATTACGACTTAGTTCGAAAAAATATTGAAATAATTAGAGAGCTAAACAGTGAGTATGGTTATTCTGTAGGAATCCTCGGCGATCTACAGGGACCTAAACTGAGAGTGGGAGTTGTAAAGGAAGGATCTTATCTGAACCCGGGTGACATTCTTACCTTCACCAATGAAAAGATGGAAGGAGATTCCACTAAGGTGTATATGACTTACCAGCAGTTTCCACAAGACGTAAAAGTAGGGGAAAGAATCCTTATTGATGACGGGAAACTCATGCTGGAGGTTATCGAAACCAATGAAAAAGATACTGTAAAAGCAAAAACCATTCAGGGAGGTCCGTTAAGTTCTAAAAAAGGAGTTAATCTACCTAATACAAATGTTTCTCTTCCTGCCCTGACAGAAAAAGATGTTCAGGATGCTAATTTCATGCTTGACATGGAAGTTGACTGGATTGCCCTGTCTTTCGTACGTCACGCACAGGATATCATCGACCTGAAAGAATTAATTGCAAACCACCCGAACGGTAAATTCAAGACTCCTATTATTGCGAAGATTGAAAAGCCTGAAGGCGTTAAAAATATTGATGAAATTCTTCTTGAATGCGACGGATTAATGGTTGCACGTGGAGACCTTGGTGTAGAAGTTCCAATGGAAGAAGTTCCTGCGATCCAGAAAAACCTGGTAGAAAAAGCAAGATTCTACTCCAAACCTGTTATCATTGCCACCCAGATGATGGAAACGATGATCAATAGCTTAACACCAACAAGAGCGGAGGTAAACGACGTTGCTAACTCTGTATTGGATGGAGCTGACGCTGTAATGCTTTCCGGAGAAACTTCAGTAGGCAGATATCCGGTTCAGGTTGTGGAAAACATGGCTAAAATTGTAAAGAATATCGAAACGACTCACTTCTACCAACATAAAAATGAGCCAATCGAGAAAGATTACAACTGTATTGATGAAAGATTCATTACCAACAGGGTTTGTCTTGCAGCAGTAAGAATCGCTAAAACAACAAACGTTTCTGCTATTGTAACGCTTACTCACTCCGGATACACCGCTTTCCAGCTTGCAGCACACAGACCAAACTCTCACATCATCGTATATAGTGGTAACAGAAGAGTAATTACAATGCTGAACCTTCTTTGGGGTGTTCATGCCTATTACTATGATATGAAGAAGTCTACCGACGAAACGATCATTCAGGTCAATATGTTAACGCACAACTATGGTTATATCGAAACCGGAGACTTCGTCATCAACATCAATGCTACTCCATCCTATGAAGGTGGAAAAACCAATACATTGAGATTGACTACGGTGTAAGCAATAAGCAATAAGCAATAAGCAATAAGCAATAAGCAATAAGCAATAAGCAATAAGCAAAATTACTTTTTGTAACAGCATAAAAACTCCCGGAAACAAGTTTCCGGGAGTTTTTATTTTATAGTGTAAAGTTTACTTTTAACTTATAAATGGTAGTTTGTCATTCTGAACGCAACGAAGTGAAGTGAAGAACCTCTGAGATTCCTTGTTTCCTCGGCATGACATTTTATCCTTTTAATTTCCTACAATCGTCTTAGCTGTTACAAATTCTTTTAAAGCCAGTAAAGACAATTCTGTTCCATATCCTGAAGCTTTTGATCCTCCGAAAGGAAAACGGGGGTCAGAGCTGGTCATGCGGTTGATATTGACTGTTCCTGACTCAAGGTTTTCAATAAAGAATAGCTGACGGTCTTTATTTCTAGTCCATACGGAATTGGAAAGCCCGAATGGAATATCATTGGCCATCTGTAAAGCTTCTTCATCATTTTTCGCAATCATCACCATACCCAGAGGCCCGAAAAGTTCTTCTTTTAAAATAGGATTTCCTTCCTTCACTCTGATTAAACCTGGTTTAAATTCATTTTCAGAAACTCTTTCCAGAGGAATAATAATTTCAGCACCATTTTCCAATGCCCTGTTGAACTGAGCTTCCAGTTCATCAGCAAGGTCAGGTCTCGCCATTCCGGCCAGTTTGGTTTCTTTATCTAAAGGATCTCCAATCTCATATTTCTTATATTCTTCAATAAAGATTGGCAAGAACTGATCTTCAATTTTTTCATCAATGATAAATCTTTTTGCCGCTGTACAGGTTTGTCCACAATTTTGAAGTCTTGATTTTACACCGGCTTTGGCAGCTGCTTCAAGATCTGCATCATCAAAAATGATAAATGCATCACTTCCTCCTAATTCAAGCAAAGATTTTTTGATATTTAAACCGGCTATTGAAGCTACTTCTCCTCCGGCTTTTCCGCTGCCTGTCAAGCTTACTCCTTTTACAGTATCATGTTCAAGGATTTCCTTTACCGCTTTATGTCCTACCTCAAGATTCTGAAAAACACCTTCCGGAAAACCTGCTTCAAGAAGAACTTCTTCAATGGCATTTCCGCTTCCGAAACAAATTGAAGCATGCTTCAAAACTACTGTATTTCCTGCTAAAATGGCGGGAGTAGCAAATCTCAATACCTGCCAGAAAGGAAAATTCCACGGCATTACACCTAAGATTACTCCTTTCGGAGCATAGTGAACTTCAGAATAAGCAAATTCCGATTCTACTTTTTCTGCTTGTAAAGTATTCTCGGCGTCTGCATAATAATTCATCATCAAAGCGCACTTTTCCACTTCAGCAATAGATTCTGAAATGGGTTTATTCATTTCTGTTGTAATTATCTTTCCAAATTTCTCCGAATTATTCTTTAAAATTTCCGCTGCTTTTGCAATTAACTTCTGCCTTTCCTCAAACGGCACTTTTCTCCACACTGAAAACGCTTTATCTGCTTTAATAAGCTTGCTTTCAATTAATTGTTCCATAATATAAATTTCTGTTTTAAATTCAGCTAATGAATTTATAAGCGCCTTTATTTTAAAAGCACGGTGAAATCAGCAAATTCCATTCCTTAAGGGTCAATAAAATAATGATTTTCTCTATCGGAAGAATATAACTTTATCTTAAATCATTAGCCATTCGTTCACAAGACATGCTGCCAGTCTTGCTGTTCTGTCCTGGATATCGAAAGAAGGGTTCACTTCTGCCACGTCCAGCGCTACCAGTTTTTTATTTTTTAAGATATGTCTGTAAAAATGCATAAAAGCTGTATCTGCAAAGATACCGTTATATGCCGCCGCGGAAACTCCGGGAGCGATTGATGCATTAAAGACGTCCATGCAAATGGTAAGATAGGCATAATCTACACTGTCCAGCAGTTCGTCAATACGCTGATAGACGGAGGTAAGATTTTCAAAAAATAATTCGTCTGCCAGAATATATTTCATTCCATATTGATGAGCGGTATCAAAAAGCTTTAATGTATTGGAGTTTCTCTGGATTCCAATATGCAAAGAATGGATAGGTCCTTCCTGAGCAATCTGCCAAAACCCGGTTCCGGAGCTTGGCCCTACTCTTTTTTCCGGCTGTCTGTTATCGAAATGGGCATCGATATTGATGATTCCTATTTTCTGTTCCGGAAAGGCTGTTTTAACGCCCAGATAATGAGCATACGTCACTTCATGACCTCCACCTAAAACAAGAGATTTTCCTCCTTTTAAAAGTACTTTTGACACATTTTTGGCAAGGTTATTCTGAGTATTTTCCAGATTGCCGTCTTCACAGGTAACATTCCCAAAGTCCAGCATGGAAAAGTCAGGAAGAATCACCGGAAAATTAGACATATTTTTCCTGATCACATCCGGAGCATCTTTTGCTCCCTGACGGCCTTTGTTTCTTCTTACTCCTTCATCTACAGCAAAACCGTGCAATGCAAAATCTCCTGTAGAAATATTGTCGTAATTACGTTCTTCTTTTACCCGTTGAAATATTCTGTGATAGAGAAGTTCTTCTCCGTCCAATCTGCCTTGCCAAATCATAATCTAAAATTATTCTCTAAACCTGCCTCTTATTGTAGGTATAAATGTTCTGAAAAATAAAACTATAAATACTATTAAAACGCCACTAAATTTAAATTGCAAACTTCTATTTTCTTTACTAAAATAAAAAGTCACAATACCTAAAGCAACAATAGCTATTAAGTAAAATGTAGAATAAAGATAACCTCCTCTATTTTCAAGTTTAAATTCGCCTCCATTTGCAACAAACATTTCATCCAACATATTATTGGCTGTAGTAGACTCTACCTTTCTAACATCTGAAGTCAAGTTCTTCATAATAAAGTCTTTTTTAGTTCCTGATTTTACAGCATTCAACGCATATTCAACATTCTTTTCAGAAACACCAAGCGAGACATATTTTTCTTTAATCTCTTCTAATTTAATTTTCATTGTTATGTTTTTAGTTACTTTTTATTTCCATCAATATAAACATGTTCTGCTTTAAGGCTTCCCTGGTTATACAGTACATTCTGGAAATTATTGGTCTTAAAAGTGACAAAATCGGCCTTTTTCCCTGCTTCCAATTGTCCTCTGTCTTCAAGGTTCAATGCATAAGCAGCACGGAAGGTCATCCCTGCCAAAACTTCAGTTGTTGTAAGCTTTTGGAAGGTGGCTAAAATAGAAGCCTGGGTAATGAGATTTCCCATTGGCGCAGATCCCGGATTCCAGTCACTAGCAATAGCCACGATAGCACCTGCGTCTAATAATTTTCTTGCAGGGGTAAATTTCTCACCAAGTCCCAGGCTTGCTCCGGGAAGAGCTGTTGCTACGGTGTCAGACTCTGCAAGGAATTGAATATCTTCGTCAATAGTTGCTTCCAGATGGTCTGCAGACTTCGCTCCCACTTCTACTGCAATTCTTGAACTTCCAGGGGTAAACTGATCTGCATGAACGGTAATTTCAAAACCTAACGCTTTTGCTTCCAGCAAGAATTCTTTACTTTCTTCCGGTTGAAAAGCAGACTTTTCAATAAAGATATCTACTCTATTCGCTAAGCTTTCTTCTTTTACTTTCGGTAAAATTTCGGTAATGATATATTCCAGATATTCAGGGTTACTTCCTTCAAAATCTTTTGGTTTTAAGTGGGCTGAAAGGCAGGTAGGAACTAAAGTGGCTTTAGTTTCATTCTGAGCTTTTTTAATCATACGAAGCATCTTCAACTCGTTTTCCACATCCAGGCCGTAACCGCTCTTCACTTCAATGGTGGTAATTCCCAGATCAACCAAAAAGTTGATTCTTTCTATTAAGGTTTTTAACAGTTCTTCTTCTGACGCATTTCTTGTATGCTGTACAGAACTCCAGATTCCACCACCACTTTCCGCAATTTCAAGATAAGTTTTCCCTGCATTGCGCATAGCAAAATCGTTGGCACGGTTTCCTCCGAAACAAATATGGGTATGTGAATCTATAAAAGCAGGAAGAACAACCTGCTCTCCTTCAATATGTTCAATTTCTATAGTGGGATTTTCTGTTTTTAATGTTTCAAAACTTCCAACTTTCTGAATGGTATTCTGATCTACTACAATTCCTCCGTCTGCAATAATTTCAAGCTGCTCATCAGAAAGTTTTCCTCTTAATGGTAAATTAGCAAGTGTTACCACCTGCTTAAATGGTCCTATTAATTTCATTAATATGTATTAATAATTTCTTCTCTCAAAAATACTTAAAATATCCCAATTATTTAAATCTTAGCGGTTCTCATTTTCAACCCAGGCTTAAACCGCTGTATCAATCTCAACGTTTTCTCAATCTGGCCTTCAACCTTTGTCTAAATTTGCTATCTTTGAAGTAAATGAAATGAATTAATGCCAGATTTTTTACATCCAGATAAGGAAAACTACTCAAACGAGGAGCTGATGCAGGAAGAGCAGATCCGTCCCCAGAGCTTTAAAGATTTTGCGGGACAGAGAAAAACGCTGGAGAACCTTGAGGTTTTTGTTACCGCTGCGAAAAGACGTGGCGGAGCACTAGATCATGTTTTATTACACGGTCCGCCGGGGCTGGGTAAAACGACTCTGGCCAATATTATCGCTAATGAACTTGGGGTAAACTGCAAGATTACATCCGGCCCCGTATTGGATAAGCCGGGAAGTTTAGCGGGCTTGTTGACCAATCTGGAAGAAAATGATGTTCTTTTCATTGATGAGATTCATCGTCTTTCTCCTGTAGTAGAAGAATACCTGTATTCTGCCATGGAAGACTATAAGATTGATATTATGCTGGAAACAGGTCCTAATGCCAGAAGTGTACAGATCGGCTTAAATCCGTTTACTCTGGTGGGAGCTACTACAAGAAGCGGAATGCTTACGAAGCCAATGCTTGCCCGATTCGGGATTCAGAGCAGGCTGGAATATTATTCTATTGAGCTTTTATCAACCATTATTCAAAGAAGTGCAAGAGTTTTAGGTGTTGTTATTTATGAGGATGCTGCGATAGAAATAGCAAGAAGAAGCCGTGGAACGCCAAGGATTGCCAATGCATTACTGAGAAGGGTACGTGATTTTGCTGAAATCAAAGGAAATGGTGAGATTGAGATCAAGATCACAAAATATGCTTTGGACTCTTTAAATGTGGATGAATTTGGTCTGGATGAAATGGACAATAAAATCATGCGTGTCATGATTGAAAATTTTAAAGGAAAACCGGTTGGTATTTCTGCCCTGGCAACATCAATTGCCGAAAATCCGGAAACACTGGAAGAAGTATATGAACCGTTTCTGATTCAGGAAGGTTTTATTATCCGAACTCCAAGAGGACGGGAAGTTACCGACAAAGCTTACAAACATTTGAATATTACAAGGCCTAAAAACCCGGGAGAGCTATTTTAAATTCAAAGTTTTGAGTTCAAGGTTAAAAGTTTAAGGTTTAAGGTTAATGAGAATTGATTAGTTTATGTTTATACCTAAATTATACAGAAGCGAAGATTACGATTTGATGAGAGAGATTATCAAAGAAAACTCTTTTGCTTTACTGATTTCTTCTGTTGATAAGATACGGGCAACCCATTCCATGATGATGCTTAATGAGGATAATCCTGAAAATATTTACATTGAAACCCATATTTCACGGGCTAATCCCCAGGCAAAAACCATACAGAATGGAGATGAAGTTCTTTGTGACTTTTTGGGAGCGCACACTTATATATCCAGCAGCTGGTATGATCATATGAATGTTTCCACCTGGAATTATGAGGCGGTACAGATTCACGGAAAAGTTGAAATAATGAATCATGATGAACTGTATGCCCATTTGGATAAATTAACGTCCCAATATGAAAGTTTTCAGCAATGTCCAATGATGGTGAAAGACATGGGAAGGGAATTTGTGGAAAAGGAAATGAAAGGTGCTTTTGGGATTAAAGTTATTCCAACCGAAATATTCATCAAACAAAAACTTTCTCAGAACAGAAAAGAGAATGATTTTAACAACATCATTACTCAACTTGAACAATCTGATGATAACGCAAGAAAAATTGCGGAGAAAATGAAATTAATAAAGAAATAATCAAAATATACATATGAAGTTATATCCAATACAATGTGGAAAATTTAAACTGGACGGCGGTGCTATGTTCGGAGTCGTCCCGAAGAGTCTGTGGGAAAAAACAAACCCGGCAGACGAAAAAAACCTGATCGAGCTGGGAACCCGTTCTCTGCTTATTGAAGATGGAAAAAAATTAATCCTGGTAGACTGCGGTTTAGGTAACAAACAGGATGACAAGTTTTTTGGACATTATTCGCTTTGGGGAGACGATACTCTTGATAAAAATCTTAAAAAATACGGCTTTATAAAGGAAGATATTACGGATGTATTCCTTACTCATCTTCACTTTGACCACTGCGGCGGAGCTATAGAATGGAATGACGACAGAACCGGATACAGACCTGCCTTTAAAAACGCCAACTTCTGGACGAATGAAAATCACTGGCAGTGGGCTACAGAACCTAATGCAAGGGAAAAAGCCAGCTTCCTGAAGGAAAATATTATGCCAATGCAGGAAAGCGGACAGCTTAATTTTTTACCGCTTCCCACTACCGGAAACTACGGTTTCGCTCCTGATCTGAAGATGGACGTTATCTTCGTAGACGGACATACGGAAAAGCAGATGCTTCCGGTAATCCAATATCAGGAAAAAACGGTTGTTTTTGCAGCCGATCTTATTCCTACCGCAGGACATATCAATCAGGTATACGTGATGGGATATGATACCAGACCTCTTTTAACACTGGAAGAAAAAGGAAAATTCCTTAAGCAGTGTGTAGACAACGAATATTTATTATTCTTTGAACATGATGCTCATAACGAATTGGCAAGTCTTAAAATGACTGATAAAGGGGTAAGACTTGATGAGACGTTTAGCTTTAATGATGTTTTTGGATATTAATTTTTAATCATGGAAGAATTACATTCAGAAACACAGCAGACAGAGCCGGAACCAGCACCCAAGATCATTGGTTTAACAGGAGGAATAGGTTCCGGAAAAACCACAGTAGCACGCTTTATAGAGGAATTCGGCTTTCCGGTTTATTATTCCGATGACAGAGCAAAAGCTATAGTTAATGAGAGTGAGGATCTGAAAATAAAAATCAAAGAACTTCTTGGTGAAGATGCTTATGATGAAAACGGATTGTATGACAGAAAATTTGTAGCGGATAAAGTTTTTAAAAACAGAGACCTGCTTCAGCAGTTGAATGAAATTATTCACCCTGCTGTAAAAATTGATTTTGAAAACTGGGTTAAGAAACAAAGCAAGTATCTAGTTTTTAAAGAAACAGCTTTGTTATTTGAACTGAAACTTAACAGACAGTGTTATAAATCTCTTCTGGTGACAGCCGAGGATAACATCAGAATCAAAAGAGTAATGGACAGGGATAATAAAACCTACCGCGAGGTAGAAGCGGTCATGGAAAAACAAATGCCCGAAAGGGATAAAATTAAAATGGCAGACTGCATTATCTACAATAATACCAATCTGGAAGAATTAAAAGAAGAAACTGAAAAAGTGATTTTCAGTATTGAATAAATAAAAACTCGTTAGAAGCTTTTCTAACGAGTTTTTTTTCTGCAAAAATATTTCCTGGAAGGTTGTTATTCAACCAGGATCTTTTTATAAAAAATAAGCCCCATTTCTGGAGGCTTATTCTATTTGAAATTTAAATAATTATTCTTTGATAAATTTCTTTTGGGTAGTATTACCGTTGTCGTCGATATCAATTACATAAACACCGTTAATCAATCTGCTTACATTGATCTGGTTGTTGAGTAAGATACCGTCTGCGATAACCTGTCCGGCTGCATTGTAAATCTTATATTTAGCTCTCTTGCTAACATTTTTCACAAACAGCACTGAGCTTACCGGGTTAGGATAAATCATAACACTTGTCTGATCAACCGGGTTAGCAACAACAGGTTTAGAGATTCTTACCGTGTAATCCTCTACTTCTCCGTTTTTGAAGTCAGTACAGTTTACAGGGATACCGTCTCTCGACATGGCTACTCTCATCACTACATACTTATAATCTGTCATACTTACAAAGGCATCTGCCGGTACATTGAATTTACCTGAAACAGGGCTATTTGAATTTGGCGAAGAAGTAAATACTCTTTCATTGATGTCAAACTCTCCGTTTCTGTTGAAGTCAATCCAAACTGCGATTCCTTCGTTGTAAGTAGTTCCTGTCCATTTTTTCTCAATGATGATCTCATTGTCAGTAGATCCCTGGATCATCTCGATGAATGTTTTAGGAACTCCTGTGTAATCTGTATAAGTAGATGCTCCGGATTCATTCTCCATTGTTTTCTTACCAGTAGGCTTCACTGTAACTTTAGAGATATGCTCTCCTGTTGAGTTTTCAGCCTTCATCTTACAGTAGATTACTGTAGGAGTTGTAAAGTAGTAAGGAGGAGTATAGTTTCCTGGTGTACCGTTACAGATATTTACTACCTGCATTTCATATTTTGTTAATTCTGTAAGACCTGTCAATACAAGGTTATTAACTAATGATGGTACTTCTGTCCAGCTTGGAATACCTACTTTTCTATATCTAAGCACATATGTTGCTCCCGGGAACGGATCCCACTGAATTGCCGCTGATGTAGGAAGCAATTGGGTAATTGTTAATCCCGGAGGCGGAATCTCACATATTCTTTCTGTAGTAAATACTTTAGGGTTAGAATATGGATTTAATGTACTTTCACCGTTACATTGGTTAGCAATCTGTACTTCATAAGTTGTATATGGCTCTAAAGGAGTTGCACTTCCTAATACATAAGTATTGGCAGGAGCTGCCGGTAAACTTATAGTAGCCCATGTAGTAGTACCTACTTTTCTCCATCTCATGGTATACGTAGAACTTGCTGCAAGCGGAGACCATGTAATCAATGCTGTTGTTGGAGTAATATTAGTTACTGTCACATTCGGAGGAGTAGGATCACATCTTGTAGTGAATGTTTTGATCGGTGTTGCTGTTCCAACAATATCTCCACAGATTGCCGCAACCTCTACTTCATAAGTAGTTGCCGGTGTCAATCCACTGATTACTAACGGCAGGTTACCTAATTGTGCAGAAGCATATACCTGTGTCCATGCCGTTGTTCCCTGAACTCTGTATCTCACCACATAGCTCACTCCTGCTCCTGTGATGGTAACAGTAGCTGTTGTATGTGTTGTTGTAAATGTTGGTGCGTTAGGAGTTGCATTGCTGCAAGGTCTGATTCTTACTCTATAGTCTTCTACTTCTCCATCCACTGCGTTCTGACACATTACCGGAGCACTTGTACGTTTCAGTACAACCCTCATTGTAGTTGTTAATAGTCCTGTGTAAGCATTTGAAGGAACTGCAAAAGTAGCCGTCACCGGAGTTGTTGTATTGGCTGGAGAAATTAAGATTCTCTCGGCATCTGTAAACTGTCCGTTTCTGTCAAAGTCGATCCAGGCTGTTACAGCATCGTTACCTGTTGCACCTGTCCAGCCTTTTGCTACGGAGATTTTATTATTCTGAGAATCTACATCTAAAGTAATTAGAGTCTCCGGAGTTGTATAGCTGGTATAATTAGTCTGTACCGAAGTATTATTCATTGGCGGAACTCCAAGGTTCGAAGAGGTAACAGTTACATTCGAAATATGATCATTCGTACCGGTTCCTGTCATTGGACAGTAAGTTAATGGAGGGGTCGTGAATGTTACTGTTGAAGAGTAAGATCCTGTAGAACCGTTACACGTGGTAGAAACCTGAACATCATAATTAGTCTGCTCTGTAAGACCGGTAATTCCATAGAAGTTCTGACCTGCAGGAACTGTAGCGGTTTGCCAAACTCCACTCGGAGAAACTCTCCATCTGATATTATAAGTAGCTCCTGTTGTTGCCACCCATGATACCGTTGCTGTAGTAGCTCCGATATTATTTACTGTAATATTTGTTGGAGCAGCTGTTGAACAAGGCTGAGCATCTACAAATTTTACTGCATAATCTTCCACCTCTCCCTGAGTGAATGTACCACAAGGGTTAGCATTATCAAAATATCTCATTACTACACGCATACGGGTAGGAAGATTTCCTGTATACACGTTACCACTTGCAACGGTAGGTACTGAGAAAGTAGCCGTTACAGGAGTAGTTGAATTGTATGTGGTATTAAGAATTCTTTCACTGGTTTCAAATGTTCCGTTTCTGTTAAAGTCTACCCAGGCTGAAACTGCATATGAAGAAGAAGAACCTGGCCAGTATTTGTTTACAGAAATTTTATTATTTGCTGAACCTCTTTCAAAGATCACTACTCTTGTAGCATCCGGTGTATAATCTTTATAATTGTCAGATCCTGAATTACTCATCATAATAGGAGTATTCGTAGGGGTAACAGTTACATTATTAATATATCCGCTTGTTGCAGTATTACTTGTAGGGCCTGCTGTACAGTAAGTAAGAGTAGGTGTTGTAAAGGTAACAGTAGGTGAGAATGCACCTGTTACTCCTCCACAAACAGTGGCTACCTGTACATCGTATGCAGTCTGCTCCAATAATCCGGTAAGTATCTGGTTACTGATTAATGGTGTATTTACTGCAATCTGCTGCCATGCTCCGGAAGGAGAAACTCTGTATCTTACGATATAAGTAGCTCCGGTAGTTGATGTCCAGGTAACATTCGCTGAAGAAGGAGTTATGTTATTAACCATGATATTAGATGGCGGTGCTGTAGAACATCCTGCTAAATCGATAAGTTTTACTGCATAGTCTTCAGTTTCACCATAATAATAAGTTCCACAAGCGTTAATAGGGCTGTATTCATTTAATACAACACGCATTTTTGTAGTCAGGTTTCCTGTATAGGCACCACCGGCAGCGGTTGGTATTGTAAATGTAGCTGTTACCGGAGTTGTTGTATTACTTGGTGAAGTAAGTACTCTTTCAGTTGTTTCAAAAACACCATTACGGTTAAAGTCAATCCAAACTCCTGTTAAGAAACTATATTGAGTACCGGGCCAAGCTTTTGAAACTGAAACGGTAGCTGTACCCCCTCTTACCAAAGTAACTACTCTAGCAGGATCTGTACTGTAATCTGTATAGCCACTCTGACCGGAGTTGCTGTACATAGACGGAGCACCTTGTGCATTAACAGAAACCTGATTGATATATCCGTCAATATAGGTACTTGTAGCACCTGAATTACAATAAGTAAGTGCAGGAGTTGTAAAGTTGACACTGGAAGAGAATGCTCCCTGTGTACCTCCACAGATAGTCGCTACCTGAACTTCGTATTGAGTCTGCTCAGTTAATCCGGTAATAATCTGGTTTGCGACCATAGGAGTTGTCACATTGATTGTTGTCCAAGCTCCCCCTGATACAGGTCTGTATCTTACAACATAAGTAGCACCTGAGGAAAGGTACCATCCTACATTAGCAGAAGTTGTTGTCAGGTTTGAAACTGTAATATTGGTAGGCGGCGCTGTTGAACAAGCTGAAAGCGCGTGGCTTTCCAACTGTATTCTCGGAATATCTGCAAGTCTGTCTTTTGCAGAAGGAGGTGCTGCAGGATCAGGATTTGCACTATCTTCATAATAGATGATCCCCCTGTTCGCTCCTGCATTGTATGATCCCCAGGCCGTACCTGGAGAAGATGCATAATCAGGAGTTTTTTCATTGACAGCAACCACAAGGTTGTCTGTTCCATTCCATAAAAATGGTGTAGACAATTGAAGAGTTACCCAGCTTCCATTCGTTAGGTTAGGTAAAACTCCGTCAAACACCTGAGTCATAGAACTTACCGGAATCCAGCTTGTATTGGTGGCAAAGTTATTCTGGGTTGTGTTTCCCATATATACCACCCAATCCTTATATACAGCCTGAGAGGATGCAACGGTGGTGGAATAAAACTTTATAGCCGTGATATAGTTTGACGTGCCTATAGCAGTCGTAAGCTCTGCAGCAGTATAAATCTGCTGAGAATAACTATACCCATAATAGGAACGTATGGGGAGATACACAGAGGTACCCGTTCCTGTCCCGATCTGGCCTGCCTGAGCCGAGACTTTGGATACAAAGCCTGTGCAAATCAAACAGAGAAACAGAATTAAAGAGGTAAAGAATTTCTTCATAATGTTTTCATTATAATATTAATCACACAAATCTAATCATTTTTTATTATTAATTTATAAGTACATTTATGTTTTTTTTATAAAAAAATAACAAATTAACTACTTATGATCTAAATAAAGAAATCCCCGGGAAGTTCCGGGGATTTACTAATATTTAAAGGTTATCTTTATTTCTTGATAAATTTAGATTTGAATTGTTCAATTCCTTTATCATCAATGGTAATTATATAACCACCTTTAACTAAAGCTGAAACATTTACTTTTCCATTATTGATATTTCCTCTGTCTACTAATTGTCCGGCAGCACTATAAATTTTATAAGTTGCTTTATCTGAAACTTTAGTAATATTTAAAACATCAGTTGCAGGATTTGGATAAATCTGAATACCATTATTTTTAACATCGTTTTCAGAAGTAGAAAGGTTACCCGTGATCACTACATTATAGTCTTCAATTTCTCCATATTGGAAATTAACATCACATACATATTCTGCAGGTAATGACAGACCAACGTTTCCATTCCCTGTACCGGCACCAACGAAGAATGCTACAACTCTCATTCTTAATGGCTGTCCTTCTACTGCATTACTAGGAATCGCAAAGTTTCCACTTACTACCGTTGATGGCTGTGTTAAAGTCACCGGATAATTCAATACTCTTTCCGAATCACTGAAAATACCATCCTTGTTAAAGTCAATAAATGCGGCTACAGCATCATAATCTGCAACATCAGGGTTGCCTACTTTAACAGATATAGGATATGTATTTCCTTTTGTTAAGTTAATCTGAAGAGCTGAATTCGTTGTATAGTTTGTATAAGTACTGCTTGCTGAAGTATTATTTATATTTGCTACAGTTACATTCGCAATATACTCATAGTTTGCATTTGTTGTAGAAGCTGTACAATAAGTAAGTGAAGGTGTACTAAAGTTCACAGATGCAGAATATGTTCCTACTGTACTTCCACAAACTAATGCTACCTGAACTTCATACGTAGTACCATCAATTAAACTGTTCAGGTTGATTGAAGGCACTGATGTATCTGCTTCAGTCCAAACTGTTGTACCTACTTTTCTGTAACGTACTTTATAAGTTGCACCAGTATAAGACATCCAGGATACACTTCCTGAAGACACGGTGATATTGCTTACCACAACGTTAGTTGGCGCAGCACTGCTACAAGCAGATAGAGGTGCAATAGTGACAGGTCCTACTGCATAGAAAACATTTCCTATTGAAGAAACTCTTACTTTAATAGTCTGACCATTCAATGAAGAAGGGAAAGTAAAGTTTTCAGTTCCGTCGTTAGGTGTTGAAGCAGATAATACAGTCCAGTTTGTACCGTTATCTGTAGTATAGTCAATTTTTACGTTCGCAACATTATAAGGAGCTGCATTGGTATTGGCAACAATCCACTGAATTGGCGTTGGCGTATTCACATCAGCATATTGGTTAGCTAATCTGAAAGGACCATTATCTCCTACAACAATAGTCTGAATTTTAAAAGCAGATTGCTGTTGGGCTACATTGGAATTATTATCTCTTACCGTTAATGCAAAATTTGTAGTTCTTGCCTTAGTAGATACAGCTTCCCATGTATTGTTCGCATTATTTAATACTCCGTTCATTACAGAAGTAAATTTCGGGAAGTATCTTGTCGGGCTTGCGTTTGGAGCAGCAGATCTGAATGAAGCTCCTGATGTTGTATTTCCTAAATTATACTTATCAATAGAAACTGAAGCATCATCTACCTCTTCCCAGGAATAAGTCATTGGATCATTTTCAGGATCTGTAGCAGAACCTGTTAAAGCAAAAGCAGTACCTTTAGGTATGGTATATGTTGGAAGATCAGCAATTACCGGTGGATTGTTGGTGATTGTAGTTTCTACATCACAAGTTTTTGCAATTAAATTAGCCTGTACCTGACCGATACTTGCTTTATGGAAATAAGGATCAGAGTTTTGCTGAACATCTGTATCAGGGCCGGTAATACCTGCATATCCCATGATCGTTGTTCCTGAACCTGGTTCCATATTGACTCCGCTTCCTTCAAGATTATGAGAGAAAGTATGGTTAGCTCCTAACTGGTGCCCCATTTCGTGTGCAACATAATCAATATCAAAAGCGTCACCAGACGGGATTCCATTCGCCGGAGAAGTAAATCCTGAACCTTTTCCTTTAGGAACTGCAGTTGTAGGATTGATACATACACATCCGATACATCCGGCATTTCCTCCACCTCCTGATTTACCGAACAAGTGTCCGATATCATAATTGGTATCTCCAACATTGGCTGTCAGAGCTGCTTGCAGCTGTGTATTCCAAGCTCCTTGTGATCCCGTTGCAGCAGCAGCATATGGATCGGTTGCCGGATCAATATAAATTACATTGGGAAAGTTCTGCAGGTTCAGGTGCAATGCAAAATCTTTCTCAAAAACTCCATTTACTCTGGTTAGGGTATTATTGATAGCAACAAGAGCAGGAGCTCTTTTCTCGTCATCCGTAGCAGTGGCAGGCACGTTTGCAAGTGTCATAAAGTATTGTGTATACTCACCTGTAACAGACATTGCCAGTCTCATTGTTCTGTATTTCTTATCAGAACTTTTGTTAAAAGTTGTTGGCTGATTAGAAAAAGACTGTCCATTTTTCAATAAAGCATCTATATCCTTCTTAGCAGCAGGAGATTCTTCTGTAGAACACAGGAAACCGTTTTTATCCTTTTTTGTTTTAGGATGAACAGCATAAACGGTTTTGTCTGCTGATGCCGGATCGATAAATTCATATTTATCTCCATGGATAATCATTGACTGAAAATCATTAGGAGCGATACTGAATCTTAAATATTTGGTAGGGTCATCGACACTTGTTCCAACATAAGATCCCAATTCATACTTGTCTGCCAGCTCTTTTACAACTACCGGAAAACTGTATACATTAAACCTTTCAATCTTCCCACTCATAGTAGGAAGAGAAATTACTACAGGAGTGGAATTGGCTCCCATTTCCTGTGCATTCTTCAGCTGAGATCTCAGTAAGTTAAGGTCCAGTTTATAGTACCCGTTACCTCTTACATTAGATTGATCTACTCTAAATCCTGTACTTCTTTTGTTGTCGTCTCCTTTTTTAAGAGAAGTTGGTGTCCATTGCCCGAACACTGCCCCTCCTATACAAGTTAACATTAAAGCAGTAAATACTCTTTTCATAAATTAAAACACAATTATAATTTCCGCCAAATATAACTATTTTATAACTCACATAAATAAAATAAGTTATTATTTTTTAACATTATACATCCAATGAGTATATTTATTAAAAAAAATACAAACTTTAGAACAATCTAAAGTTTGTATTTTATGTATTTTAAAACTTATGTATTACTATTTTTAGAACTTATAAGCAATATTCCATGCAAACCCCATATTAAACTTTGAGGAACTTCTTCCAAAACCGGGAACGATCATTGGAGAAATATCATCCTGTTTGGAAGTGTAAACCATATATCGTGGCTGAAGATTTACATCTATATAAAAATTGGAACTAAACAATTGCACTCTGCCCCCCAACGTACCTTCAAGCCAGAAAGAAGACTGAGAGGATGAAGGAAATGCTTCAGAGGAATTACTACCTCCAAATCCGCGAACGGGGATTGCCATATATTCCTGGTTATAGAATGACCCTGCTGCTTTTCCTCCAGCATAAAATCCGTTGAATTCATTCTCTGCATCTTTTGCCAGCATATAGAAAGCCCCCAACTTAACGAAGGGACCGCTTGCCTTTGCATCATAACCATTCTTCTGGTACACATTCTTTTCAAAACCTGCTTCCGCAATAGCATGCAGATTTCCTTTTATCTTTGACGAAATAAATCCCTGATACAGTTTTCTGTCTGAAAAGAATCCGGCTCCGGTGTTCAGAACATCAAGCCCAACCATAAAATTGGGTTCATATTTCTCATGAACTTTCTTCTCTGCTTCCTTTTTTTTCTCTTGTGCCCAGCTTATTATTCCCAATAAACTAAAAAGAAAGGTAAAGATTAGTCTTGTCTTCATTCTCTATTTGATTTTGCCCGGCTTCCAGTTTCAGAACAGGATTCGGAGTTACTAATTCTGAACTTAAATTCTCATAAGATTTTTTGATTCCGCATCCCGGAGATACATAGGTAGACTTTGAACTATAGCTGATTCTTACATGAGACTCCGGGCCTTTGAATCTGGTTTTGAAATAAACATCCGTATAGGGTGAGTTGTCTACACGTAAAGGAATTAACCTGGAATCAATGTTGGCAAGTTTTCCCAAATCCACCTTTCCTCCGCCATAGTCTACTGATACATACAATGTATCTATGGTTGTATCCTTTCCTTCCGCCAATGTTCTGAAACCTACCTTCATTCTGGGGGTTCCTTCTCCGCTTTCACAGATATCATCATCTCCGCCACAGGAAAAAAACATTCCTAAAAAGCAGATTGCTATGAGAAATTTAAAGTACTTCATATTAAGATTTGAAATTCAAATTTAAATAATTTATTTTTTAACAAGCAATGCAATGTTCTCAACATGGTGCGTTTGCGGGAACATATCTACCGGTAAGATCTTTACTAAAGTATAATGATCTTTCATCAGTGCAAGATCTCTAGCCTGTGTTGCTGAGTTACAGCTTACATAAACTACTTTTTCAGGTGAAAGTTTTAAAATCTGCTCTACAACCTTCTGATGCATTCCGTCTCTTGGAGGATCCGTGATTAGCACATCTGCTTTAGGGTGGTTGGCCATAAATTCATCATTGAAAATATCTTTCATATCTCCACAATAGAACGTTGTGTTTGTCAATCCGTTCAATGCGGCGTGTTCTATTGCTGCGTCTATGGCTTCCTGTACAGATTCTATTCCGATCACCTGTTTTGCATTTCTTGCTACATACTGGGCGATTGTTCCTGTTCCTGTATAAAGGTCATACACTACTTCATCTCCTTTAAGATCTGCAAACTCCAATGTTTTTCTGTATAGCTCCAGCGCCTGTTTGTAGTTGGTCTGAAAGAATGATTTCGGGCCGATCTTAAACTGCAGTCCGTCCATTTCTTCCATAAGGTAACCTTCCCCGAAATATACATTGATATTTAAATCATAAATAGAGTCATTCTGCTTAGGATTAATAGCATACACCAATGTTTTAATCTGCGGGAATTTGCCTAATAAGAATTCAAAAAGTTTTTCTCTGTTTTCTTTTTCTTCCCTGTAAAGCTGGAAAAGAACCATCCACTCTCCTTTGGAGTTCTGTCTCATCATTAAGGTTCTTAAGAAACCTTCCTGATTTCTCACATCAAAAAAGTCAAGGCCAGTATTAACGCCATATTCTTTTACAGCCAGTCTAATGGCATTGGAAGGATCTTCCTGAAGGAAACACTCTTTCAAATCAAGAATCTTGCTCCACATTCCCGGAATATGAAAACCTAAGGCATCTTTGCTTCCGAAATTTTCTTCGGAGCTGATTTCATATTGAGTAAGCCATCTCGCATTAGAGAAGGAAAACTCCATTTTATTTCTATAAAAATATTGTTCTTCAGATCCTAGAATCGGCACCGTTTCAAAGTCATCAATTCCTCCGATTCTTTTGATATTATTGTAAACTTCTTCCTGTTTAAAATCAAGCTGTTTTTCATAGCTCATATTCTGCCACTTGCACCCTCCGCAGGTACCGAAGTGAATACATTTAGGTTCTACTCTGTAAGGTGATTTTTCAAGAACTTCAATGGCTTCGCCTTCATAATATTTTGACTTGGCTTTCTTCACTCTCACATTCACAATATCTCCTGGAATTGCGCCTGTTACCATTACTGTTTTACCTTCCTCTGTTTTTCCTATTGCCACGCCTTTTGCTCCGGCAGTCAACAATTTTATATTTTCAAGAGTCAGATCTCTTTTTTTCTTCCTACTCATTCTAAAATTTTCTATTTTCCTAATTGAAACTTTTACGTTCCAGTTTGCAAAAATACAATAAAAAAAACCTTATCCGAAGATAAGGTTTCTATACAGTGTTAAAGTTTATTATTTTGTTGGAGCCGGCTGTGGATTTGCTGGCTGTGGAGCTTGCTGCATTGCAGATGGATCAAGCTGCAGTTGTGGCTGCATTTGTGCATTCGGATCTACTTTCGGAGCAGAAAGACCTGTCAGTTTATCAAGAATGGTCACCAATTCCTGCTCACCAAGGTTCACGAAAGACCTGCTGGCAATTTTACCGTCTTTATCGATGATGACAAAGCAAGGCAATTTGAATCCGTATACGCCATATTTCTTAGCGATATCTGAGTTCAATCCTCCTTCTCCGTAAACATTTACTCCCTGAATTCCTTTTAATAAAGAATTACTAGTTTTAATGAACTGGTCTTTTGTATCATCAACGTTTACAAATACAAAATTCATTTTAGACTTATAGAAGTTTACGACTTCTTTTAATACAGGTACGGTAGCTTCGCTGATGTAAGGGTTCCATGAAGCATAGAAGAACAGCATATAAGGTTTTCCTTTGTTTTCAGAAAGCTTGTAAGCTTTTCCGTCTTGTTTTGCTAAAGCTGCTTCGGGAGCTGCCTCTCCGATTTTAAGTCCTGTAATCGCTACCTGCATTTTTAAAAGGTCGCTTTTAATAGTAGCATCTTTAATATCTGAATCGATGATCTTCTTAATCTTGTCGATATTGGCAGCCGGAGTTGTTGGATGAATATCAGCCTGGGCCATTACAAATGCAAGAAGATAATCTTTTGTTGTTTGAGATAAATCTTTTTTAGTTTTTAAATACTGGGCAAACATCTCAGAAGTTGTAATACCTGTTTTTCCTTTGCTGTTTGCTTCAGCATATTTCTGGAAATCAGGAGTCATTTTTACCAGCAGATATTGTCTGTAAAGAGGAATAGTTTTCACCATTGCTTCTTTGTCTGTTTCTAACTGGGTTTCATAATCTTTAAAAGCTTTAGATGATTTGTAAGAAGGGTTTCCGGACATAGGACCGTGAGACATTTCATAGTTGGCAAGCAAATTAAGAATGGTTACTTTCACATCATTTTTTTTCCACTCTAATAATCCTTTGCTTGGATTATTTTTCTTAGCAAGGTCATCTACGTTTTTATTAATATCCGCTTCAATTTTATGCATCCCTTTTAAAAATGCTGCTTCATCACCTGCCATCAAAGCGCCTAAGTTAACTTTATTACCATATTCAGCTAAAAACTTCTGAGAAGCTGTAAGGAAATCATTATTCTTTTTAGCATCTCCGGTAATCACATATTCATTTGGGAAGGTAGCTCCGTTTCCTGAGATATTCACTTTTTGTCCTCCTTCAAGATAGATCAGGCTTTGTCTGCCTGCGTAGTTGATTACGTACATCCCATCCTTAGGAGCATCAAAACTTCCTGAAAAGTTTCCGTCTTTATCGAGACCTATATTAATTAAAGGCAGGGTTCCTACTCCTGAAGCTTCTACAAATTCAATTCTTTCCAATGGTGAGCTTCCGGTAATTTTTCCTTTTACTTCTACTTTTTTTGAACAAGACATCACAAAGAATGTGATGATAAACAATAAAAGATATTTTTTCATTTCAATTTTTAATATTACACAAAAATACGCTTTTTAGGGCTTGCTAATTCACACTAATTATTTTTTTTAAAAAATTTATTATTACCGTTCAAAAGGGGTATTCCAATTATTGAATGACACCTTTTTGATGGTAAAAAGCATTTGAAAGCTTTTTCATAAAAACGATTCAACTACCTTTCAAATATATAGTTAATAAATAAAGAATGACGAAGATCCGGCCATAAGTTAACAAACTTTAACAGAGTCTTCTTTTTCATAAAAAAATCGCCTCCAAAAATGAAGGCGATTTTCTATGTATTTGAATCAATTCTATCCTTGATCTACAAGAGCAGCCATGTATTCTCTGTTCATTCTCGCAATGTTTTCAAGAGAAATACCTTTAGGGCACTCTACTTCACATGCTCCGGTATTTGAACAGTTTCCGAATCCTTCCTCATCCATAGCTTTCACCATGTTCAGAACTCTTCTCTTAGCTTCTACTCTACCTTGTGGAAGTAATGCATACTGAGAAACTTTTGCTCCAACGAATAACATTGCAGATCCGTTTTTACATGTCGCTACACAAGCTCCACATCCGATACAAGCTGCAGCATCCATTGCTTTATCTGCATCTTCTTTCGGAACAGGAATCGCGTTAGCATCCAGTGTATTACCGGAAGTGTTTACAGAAATGAAACCTCCTGCTGCCATTACTCTGTCGAATGCGCTTCTGTCTACCATCAAGTCTTTGATAACAGGGAAAGCAGCACTTCTCCAAGGTTCAATAACGATAGTCTCTCCATCTTTGAACATTCTCATGTGAAGCTGACAAGTTGTGATACCTGTATCAGGTCCATGAGCTCTACCATTGATGTAAAGAGAACACATACCGCAGATTCCCTCACGACAGTCGTGGTCGAAAGCGATAGGTTCTTTTCCTTCGTTAATTAAATTTTCGTTCAGGATATCTAACATCTCTAAAAATGAAGAGTCTGTAGATACATCTGATATTTTATAGGTCTCAAACTGACCTTTAGTTTTACTATTTTTTTGTCTCCAAATTTTCAGCGTAAGATGTAAGCCTTTTTTTGCACTCATAATGTTATATTTATAGGTTGGAGATTATTTATAACTTCTAGTTTTAACCTCGATGTTCTCGTAGATCAGTTCTTCTTTATGCAACACTTCCGCGTTGATATCGTCTCCCTGATATTCCCAAGCTCCGACGTATTTGTAGTTTACGTCATCTCTTTCCGCTTCTCCATCCGGAGTTGAATGGTCTTCACGGAAATGTCCACCACAAGATTCGTTTCTATGTAGTGCATCGATAGCCATTAATTGTCCAAGCTCAAGGAAGTCTGCTACTCTGAATGCTTTTTCAAGCTCAGTGTTCATTCCTTCTCCTTCTCCCGGAACTTTTACGTTTTTCCAGAAGTTGTTTCTTACTTCTTCAATTTCCTTAATTGCTTCTCTTAAACCTTCAGGAGTTCTTCCCATTCCTACTTTATTCCACATGATGTTTCCTAACTGCTTGTGGAAATAGTCTACAGAGTGAGTTCCTTTATTGTTTAAGAAGAAATTAATTTTCTCTTTAATTCCTTTTTCAGCCTCGTCAAATGGTGCTGAATTGGTAGGAATAGTTCCTGTTCTGATATCTGCAGAAAGGTAATCTGCAATCGTGTAAGGAAGTACAAAATATCCGTCAGCAAGACCCTGCATCAATGCAGACGCACCTAATCTGTTTGCCCCGTGATCTGAGAAGTTAGCCTCACCGATTACGAAACATCCAGGGATCGTAGACTGAAGGTTATAATCAACCCATACACCACCCATTGTATAGTGAACCGCAGGATAAATCTTCATTGGAGTTTTGTAAGGATCATCAGCTGTAATTTTTTCGTACATTACGAATAAGTTACCATACTTCTCCTCAACCCACTTTTTACCAAGATCATAGATCTGCTGATCTGTAGGATTATGAATATGCTTTTCGATAGCGGCTTCTTTACCTTTTTTCATGATCTCTGTAGAGAAATCAAGGTAAACACCTTCTTTAGTATCATTATTTTCAATTCCGTATCCGGCATCACATCTTTCCTTAGCAGCTCTGGAAGCTACGTCTCTAGGTACAAGGTTACCGAATGCAGGATATCTTCTTTCCAGATAATAATCTCTATCTTCTTCTTTAATATTTTCAGGTCTTAATTTACCTTCTCTGATCGCTACTGAATCTTCAATTTTCTTAGGAACCCAGATTCTTCCTGAGTTTCTTAATGATTCAGACATCAAAGTCAGTTTAGACTGCTGTGTTCCGTGAACAGGGATACAAGTAGGGTGAATCTGTACGTAGCATGGGTTTGCGAAGTAAGCTCCTTTCTTGTGGATTTTCCACGCAGCTGAAACGTTAGATCCCATTGCGTTGGTAGAAAGGAAATATACGTTTCCGTATCCTCCTGAAGCAATTACCACTGCGTGAGCAGAGTGTCTTTCAATTTCACCTGTTACAAGGTTTCTTGCGATAATCCCTCTTGCTTTTCCGTCAACAATAACAAGATCCAACATCTCATGACGGTTGTACATCTTAATTCTTCCTTTACCGATCTGACGACTCATTGCAGAATAGGCACCTAATAATAACTGCTGTCCGGTTTGTCCTTTTGCGTAGAAAGTTCTTTTTACCTGAACCCCACCAAATGAACGGTTATCCAGCTGGCCACCGTAATCTCTTCCGAAAGGAACCCCCTGGGAAACACACTGGTCAATAATATTTGCAGAAACTTCAGCTAATCTGTAAACGTTAGCTTCTCTTGCTCTATAGTCACCACCTTTGATGGTATCGTAGAATAATCTGTAAGTAGAGTCACCATCTCCCTGGTAATTCTTAGCTGCGTTGATCCCTCCCTGAGCTGCAATCGAGTGAGCTCTTCTTGGAGAATCCTGGTAGCAGAATGCTTTTACGTTGTATCCTTGCTCAGCTAATGTAGCTGCTGCAGAACCTCCTGCCAAACCTGTACCTACAACAATAATATCAATCTTATCTCTGTTGTTTGGTGCAACAAGGTTCATATGGTCTTTATGATTTTTCCACTTGTCTTTAAGAGGACCCGCTGGAATTCTTGAATCTAATTTACTCATATTAGTATATTGATATTATTGAGTTATAAAATGGAAAACTGCTACGATGATGAATCCTGCAGGGATAAGAATTGAATACCATTTCCCGAAAGCTTTGATCACCGGCGTATATTTTGGATGTCTGGCACCGATAGACTGGAATGAAGACTGGAATCCGTGAGCTAAGTGTAATCCTAACAAAACAAAAGAGATTACATATAAAGCCACTCTCCAAAGATCAGCAAACTTTTCATGAAGCTCAGGCCAGAAACGTTCTGCATCAGGAGTCAATCCTTCTACATACTTGTAATTCATTTCGTGTAGCCAGAAATCATATAAGTGAAGCGCCAAGAAAGCTAAAATAACAGCTCCTGAAATAATCATATTTCTGGACATCCATGAAGAATTCACAGATGCGTTGTTTGCTGCATACTTTACCGGACGCGCTTTATTATTCTTGATCTCAAGTACAAATCCCATTACAAAATGGAAAATTACTGCAAAACCAAGAATAGGCTGCATTAAGAACTGCACAAAAGGATTATAGCCCATAAAGTCAGATGCTGTATTGAATGCATCCTTGTTTAGAACTGATAACAAATTGGTTGTCAAATGCAGTATAAGAAAAATCAGCAAAAACAGAGCTGATAATGCCATAGCGTATTTTCTACCTATCGTAGAACTCGTTAAACCTGCCATATAAGTTTAAATTTGAATTTCCACAAAATTAAGAAAGTTTAACAATATCGAAAAGTGAGAAATCTCACAAATAGACAGTTTGTAATCTTTCTAAATAAGATTTTCACCCGTTATAAATACAGGAAAATGGCTAAATTCAGAACCGTCATTTCAGATCATAAGTCTTATCTCTGAAAACTACTTTTTGAATGGAGGGTGACAAGGTTTTTATCTCAAAATGGTCTACTCTTCTGGATGCACAATATGGGTTGATTATATACTGTAAAACCTCCGCCTTATTTTTCATATCCGAAATCCAGAAACATACTCTGCTACCATTTTTTACTGAAAAAACGATGCTTTTATTAAAATGATGAACCAATATCTCTTCTTTCTGATGTTCAAAAGCCGTGATTCCGCTTCTTATCATCAGAAAGAGTAAAACTGCGGTCACCAAACTCATCCTATTTTTCACATTGAATTTCAGAATAGCCGGCCTTAACCAATATACAAACACCGATGCTGATATCACTTCTATTCCACTCATTGGAATATTTTCAAAGAAAAGAAAATCAACCTCAGCAAACCAATGGATCATCTTCAGCAGAACCTGAATAACTTCATCATACACTCTGTTTATAAGATCAAAATCAATTCCCAAAGAAATAAGACCGGTCATTACAAATGAAAAGACAATGATAATTTCAGAAAAAGGAACAATGACTACATTGGCAATAATTGATATGAATGAAAACTGGTGAAAATAACAGAGCACCAGAGGAAGTGTTGCCAACTGTGCTGATAAAGAAAGTGTAATGGTGTTATACAAAAGTTTTTTAATATCATTATCCTGCTTTGGAAAGCATTTCAGCAATGGCTGATTCAACCAGTAAATTCCCAAAACAGCCAGAAAGCTAAGCTGAAAACCCACATCAAAAAGCTGCTGGGTATCTCCAATCAGAATAAAAAAAGCAGACAAGGCCAGTGAGTGAAGGAGATCCGGCTTTCGTTGAAGCAAGACGAAAATAAAATAAACACTCAACATGATGCATGACCGCAATACTGAATTACCCAATCCGATAAAAGCGGCAAACAACCAGATGAAAATCAAACTGAGAATGACCGCGTATTTTCTGAGTTTTAAGGTTATAAAACGAGTCAGTAAAAAATAAAAAATCCCAAAAACAACCACAATATGAGTTCCGGAAATGGCCAGAAAATGAACCAGTCCTGACCTATTAAAATCTCTTACAGTGCCTGCATCAATTTCTGTTCTATCCGCCAGAATAATACCTTTTAGAAATTCTTTAGTTTTTTCTGAAATTGCTGTTTTATCTATTTTTCTAAGAACCTCAAACCTGTATTGTTTAAGCCGGTCTGCCCATGCTAAATCATTCCGTTCCGCAGAAACAATTCCTTCTGAAATATAAATCTGGTAATGAATATGTTTCCTTTTGAGGTATTGGGCATAATCGAACTGAAAATCATATGTTGGCGCCTGAGGTTGCGTAATATAAGCCTCAGCTTTGTAGTAGTGAATAAAATCCAGTTCTTTCCTGTCTTTTGGAACATATAGAATTGCATTGAAAGATGTACTCCCTTTCCGGATTATTCCTTCATATTTTCTATACTTTTCAGAAGAATTTAATTTCTGAGAGATCTTAAATGTAACTGTTTCATGTTTCTTTATCAGAAGCTTATCGTCTGACAAAGAGGTATTATAAAAATGAAGAATAATGCCTGCTCCAAACATTAGGAGCATCAGTAAAACAGTTTTTGCTTTATGTAGAAAATAAGAATGAAAGCAGATTAAAACAAGCAGGACCAAACAAGTTACAGCAACACCATCAATAAAACATTCCGCCAATGCTATTTTATCCTGAAAAAGAATTCCAAGAATAAAACATACTGCCAGAATAAGAAGAGGCTGCTTGTTCAATTTCCATTAATTATCCTTTTAAAATAGGTAACTAAAGCAGAATTTATAAACTCTTAAAGAACTAAATAAGCGCTCTGTCTTCATTAAAAATGTCAACAGAACGCTTTATTTTTTATTTTAAAAATTACATTTAAAAGTATATTATTTCTTTTTCAGAAATTTATCCGTCAAACGCTTTGTTTCTTTGATATAAAATAAAGGGTCTTTACCGTAATCTTCATATTTGAAATCACCTGCTTTTTTAGGAACAGCAGGCTCTATTTGTGTTCCTTCATGCCATTCATTAAATGATGTTATTCCAATAAACTCAGGATTTACTTTAACAGCAGCATCAAACATCTTCTCATAATATTTTCCGTTGTCTCTGCTTTTGAAATTGGCTTCATTCCACGGGCGGATTCTTGTATCGGAATAACCAGGACCTACACACGGAATAAAAATCAGATGATGATCTTTAGCAAATCGGGCCATAAAATCCCAGTTGGCTGTTGTACTTCCATACACAAACCCTTCACTGGCAAAATAAGTATAGAAACCGTCAAAACCTGAGTTATTAAAAAATTTAGCATCATCTTTCTCCACCCAAAGCCCGATATAAAGAGCATCCAGCTCTGTATTCCTGACTGTTTTTTCTCCTTTTTCAGATAATATTTTAATCCATTCTTCTTTGGGAATTTTATAACTGTCGTAAACATAAAACAAAGGCTTCCCTTCTTTTTTATAAAATGCGTGATGATTGGAATACGTCTTTACAAGGTAAGAAAGCTGTTCTTTTAATTCTGATGTATTTTTATAGAACGGCTCAATATGAAAGGCAATTTTTAAATCAAAGCGATCAGCAATATCCAGATATTTGATAAGACTTTTATCCGTGAACGAATCTTTTCCCAGCCAGCTTACCACAACCACTCCCACTCCGGAGTCTTTAATCATTTTCATATGCTGTTCGATGGTTTTCGGATCATTGGAGCTGTAGTTGCCAAGCGCCGGATAAAAATTTGCTCCGATATCATCTCCTCCTGTGTAATGGCCCATATTATTCCATTTCGGGTTGCTCCAGTGGGGAAGGATTTCATGGTTCCAGTGCTGATAACTTCCGTCCGTTGCAGGGTTTCCGTACCAGCCGTAATAAAATATCTGGACTTTATCTCTTTCATCATTCTGCTGGGCAAAACTGTTTGAGAAAAATAATGTTAACGTTAATAATAGAAGAAAACGGTTAAAATAATTCATAGTTACAATGTAGATTAAATTCTCAAAAGATTGATAAAGACTATACTTTCAATATCACCTCAGCAGCATGCTCACTTGCGCCTTTTCCACCGAGCTTTTCTCTCAGAAGGTTATAATCATTCAGAACCTGTTCCCTTTTCTCTCCTGACAAAATTTTAGTAAGCTCTTCTACCAGATTTTTAGTATTCAGATCATTCTGAATCAATTCTTTTACGACTTCTCTGTCCATAATCAGATTAACCAGAGAAATATAATTGATATTTTTCACCAATCTTTTAGCAATAGCATAGGAAATTTTACTTCCACGATAACAGACTACTTCAGGGATATTCAGCAAAGCTGTTTCCAGCGTTGCAGTTCCGGAAGTCACAAGAGCCGCCTTTGAGCATCTTAGCAGATCATAAGTTTTATTGGAAACAAAATGAACATTATCATCTACATATTTCTGATAAAATTCTTTTGGAAGACTTGGGGCTCCGGCAATCACAAACTGATAGTTTTGAAACTGCGGTCTTACGGAAAGCATGATTTCAAGCATTTTTTCCACCTCCTGTTCTCTCGAACCGGGCAGCAATGCTATGATTTCTTTTTCGTTCAAGCCATGCTCCGATTTGAATTTTTCAATACTGATTTCCTGCAGATCCGAAATAGCATCCAGCAAAGGATGACCAACAAAATGAGAGTGAACGCCGTGTTTTCTATAAAAATCTTCTTCAAAAGGGAGAATCACCATCATTTCATCCACATATTTTTTGATAATCTCTACGCGACCTTCTTTCCATGCCCAAAGCTGTGGAGAAATATAATAAACAACTTTAATTCCCAACTCTTTGGCAAATCTTGCAATTCTCAGATTGAATCCAGGATAATCTACCAGAATCAGGACATCAGGTCTGTTTTTCTGAATGTCCTCTTTACAGAATTTAATATTATTCAGAATAGTACGGAGGTTCATCACCACTTCCAGAAATCCCATAAAAGCAAGGTCACGGTAATGTTTTACCAGGGTTCCTCCCTGAGCTTTCATCAGGTCACCACCCCAAAATCTGAATTCCGCTTGGGGATCCTTGTGTTTTAAGGCTTTCATCAGGTTGCTTCCATGCAAATCACCGGAAGCTTCTCCTGCAATAATATAATACTTCATTTCTATAGTAAGGATAGAGAACAAATTAAGACAGATATGATCTTAATTCGTAAATTTGTTCAAAGATAATGATAAAAAATGTCAGAAGAATTTGAAATCCGGAATAAAGTTGCAGAAAGCGGCCTTATCAATTTTGACCTTACCACTTTACTGCCAAAAGGGGAAAGAAAAGGTATTGACCTTAAAGATTTCCTTTTTCAGGAAATGATCCTTAAAGAAAAGGATTTCCGTGAAAAGGTAGATGCAATCGATACGGAACAATATAAAGATACTTATATATACATCTACAATTCTGTAGATACCATTATTCCTCTTTGGGCTTATTTTGTTTTAACCGCAAAACTTACAGATGTAGCTAAGAAAATTGTTTTTGGAAGCCGTGAAGACCTGGAAGTTATTTTAATGCATAATGCCATCCAGACTCATGATTTTGAGGAAATGAGAGGAAAGAGAGTCCTTGTAAAAGGATGTTCAGATAAAGAAATTCCTGAAAATGCTTATATTGAATTGGTAGAACAACTGAAACCAATAGTAAAATCCCTGATGTTCGGAGAAGCCTGTTCTAATGTTCCTATTGTAAAGAACTAATATGAACAAATCTTTATCAGCCGTATTTTTATTTATTATTTTTCTTGGTATCTATTATTGCGGGAGTTTTTCAAAAATTCCTTTTGCTGATTGTGTAGGATTTGTGCTGAGTGCAGAAAAAGGCATATGGGAAACAACTGCTACCGCAACCAGTCACTTTTTATATATTAATACTGTTATTTTCATTAAAAATCTCGCAGGCATCAACGCTATTGAAGCAAGCAGGTTTTTAGTAGTTTTTTCAGGAGCAGCCACAGTTTCTGTCATTTATCTTACGTTGAAAAGTATTTCAAAAACAGAATGGGCATCTATTACGGCTGCTTTTGTATTTGGCTTCAGTTTTACCTTTTGGAGAAACGCGGAAATCGTGGAAGTATATACTTATAATTCGCTTTGGGTAAGCCTTTTTTTCTTTTCGGTTATCAAAATTTTTACGGAAAACAAGAAAATCTACATCCTGTTAAGCAGTTTATTTCTAGGGGTAAGCTTATGGGTACATATTCAGAATATTCTCCTGATCCCTGCTTTACTGATCTTTTTATTTTATTTCAGAAATGAAAAAAAATATGCAGCAGCTTCATTATTGATATTTGTTGTGTTATTCGGTTCTTTATTCATCTTGAATATTTCCCAGGGACTTCCTTTCAAATCTCCTTATAGTTCTGATCAGGGAACTTGGGTAGAAGACTCCCTGAAAAAAGATATCATTCAATACATAAAGGATTTCTTTCAATCTTTCGTATATCTTATTTATAATTTCAATCTGTTTATATTTTTTGGTATCGCAGGTATCCTGTCTCTGTACAAAACCAACAGAAAAATGTTTTTTGTTTTTGCTGCGGGGGCCGTATGTGTATATGGGTTTTCAACGTTTTATGCGGTATCAGACAATTACGTTTTCTTTCTGCCTTTCAATGTCATTTTTGCTTTGTCTATTGGCTACGGTCTTTCTTCTGTCAAATATACTAATCTTAGAAAATTTTCATGGGTCTGCCTATTGATTCCTGTAGGATATCTTCTACTGTATAAAGTCATTTTTTTAACAGAGAAGGGAAAAGAATTTCATTCATTTAAGGAGTATAAAGGCGGACTTTCTTATTATGTACTTCCATGGATGAATAACAACGTAGGTATTCTGGAGTTCACCATTGATAAAAAACAGGCACCGGAACCCATTGAATGGATGACCGCTAGTGCAACAGAATATATAAAGCTGTTAAAAAGCAAAGGCTATACTGAAGAGCAGATCAGAAAACTTTAACAATAATTGTGAGAGCCGGTTATTTTCTGAGGCATATTTTTTGATAACTTTGGTTTACTTAATACTTAATAAACACAAAAATGAGTTTAATTGACCTTCTTACAGGGAACACCGGCAATCAGGTTGCTGAACAGGCTGAAAACAAGTTCGGGATCAGCAAAAATCAGGTAATTGCCCTATTAGCCGTTGCTGCACCTCTTATCATTTCTTATCTTAGAAATAAATCTCAGGATACTAAAGAAGCGGAAGCTTTAAATAATGCTTTAGATAAAGACCATAACGGCAGTATTTTAAATGATGCTTCACAAATTGAGGCAAGACAGGCTGAAGGAGGATCGATCCTTGATCATATCTTTGGCGGACAAAAAAGTACTGTTGAAAACCAGTTATCACAGAACACAGGAATTTCTATAGACAAAATTGGTCCTATTCTTGCGATGCTGGCACCTGTAGTTATGGGTTATATCGGACAGCAGAAACAACAAAGTAATGTAGGAGCAGGCGGCCTGGGAGATCTTTTAGGAGGAATTCTTGGAAATGCTTCCAATCAGGCTCAAGCCCAGCAGTCTAATCCTTTGAATGACATTCTTGGAAGTGTTTTAGGAGGTGGTGGACAATCTCAATCATCAGGAAATCCTCTGAACGATATACTGGGAAATGTATTGGGTGGCGGAGGAAACCAACAACAAGGCGGCGGACTAGGCAGCATCCTTGGCAATATTTTAGGTGGTAAATAATTAATTTAATTTTCATAAAAAAGACCGGAGATATGATCTTCGGTCTTTTTATTTTTGATTACTTTTTAGATTTCTCTTCAGAAGCTGCAAAAGATTTTGAGGCTTTTTTAGGTCTTCTTTTACCATAACTTCCGGAATTAATTTTTCCTCTTCTTGATTTTTTGTCTCCTTTTCCCATAGTATTATGTATTTGTTGTTCTACGAATTTAGAAAATACAATACTAAAATCCAATTAATGAAGCTGTTAAAGTTTTATAAATTAGGAATGGAAGCTGGAAGTTACTATCAGGTTACTATTTTCAATTCTCAACCAGCAGATTACCTATCTTTTTCATTTTTGTTAACAAAGACTAGATTAAATATTTCAAACTGCCAGTACTTCCCTCTTCCAGCACCCAGCCTTTTAAACTTTCACCACCTTCCATTTTCCTTTTTTAAATAGGATAAAAGCAACAATGGTAATTAAAGTTTCTGCGGCTGGAATTGATATAAAAACACCTTTTGGTCCCATATCAAGATACTTTGATAAAAAATAAGCCAGCGGAATCTGAAACAGCCAGAAGCCAAAAAGGTTAACCCATGTAGGAGTCCATGTATCACCAGCTCCATTGAATGCATTGATCATCACCATCCCGATTCCATAAAAAATAAATCCTATGCTCATAATCTGAAGTGCATTTTTAGCAAAATCTTTAATAGCCATTTCCTGAGTAAAAAAACTAACTAAAAAGTTCCCCATAAAAAGGAAAATTAAACTTACCACCAGCATAAAAATGACATTATATTTCACGGTTTTCATCACCGACTGTTCCGCTCTCAACATTTCATTCGCTCCCATATTCTGCCCCACCAATGTAGACGCAGCATTACTCAATCCCCAGGCTGGAAGCATAAAGAACATCATCAGTCTTAAAGCAGTCTGGTAACCTGCCGATGCATTCTCTCCTCCTGTAGTAGCTACCAGTTCTGCAAGAAAAATCCAGCTGCAAGAAGCAATGACAAACTGAAAAATTCCGGGAGTTGCAATTTTTATAATAGATTTGATTAATCCGTAATTCGGTTTAAAATAAGAAACAAGAATACGGATCTGAGTATCTGCAATCAAAAGATGGTACAGCTGATAAATAACCCCAATACTACGTCCGATTGTTGTTGCCAAAGCAGCTCCCGTAAGCCCTAAAGCAGGTACAGGCCCCAATCCTTTTATCAGAATCGGACAGAGAATAATATTGGCAATATTGGCTATCCATAAGCTTTTCATCGCAATCATCGCGTTTCCGGCTCCTCTGAAAATACCATTAATTAAAAATAAAAGCATAATGATCGTACTGCTTCCCATCATAATCCGGGTAAAATCCTTCCCATAAGCTGCTGCCTCTGGTTTTGAGCCCATCAGGATCAGGATTTCTTCCGAGTATATGACTCCGAGTAAACTTAAAATAAAAGTAACCGCAAAAGAAACCAACAACACCTGTGCAGCACTTCTGGAAGCCTGTTCCGGATTTTTTTCACCAATTCGTCTTGCTACCAGTGCTGTGGCTGCCATACTCATCCCAATCGCAATAGAATACATTATGGAAAGTACAGATTCGGTAAGTCCCACCGTTTGAATAGCAAAACCGCTTTCTTTCAGATGGCCGACAAAATAGAGATCCACAAGCGCAAATACAGATTCCATAGCCATTTCAAGCATCATGGGAATGGCTAAAAGCAGCACAGCACTTCTGATATTCACTTTCGTAAAATCAGTTTCTTCACCGCTGAATGCTTTTTTCAAAAATTCAATATATCGTGTCATTTCACAATTAATAATTTATGTAATTCCAAAAATACAAATCCAATTATTAGAAAAACTTAGCAATTGGTAATAAAATTTAATTTAGATTTGTATATTCTTAAAAATTATCCTTATGAAAAAAATAATCTCTACTATCTTTCTATTTGGAATGTTACTGTCTGGCAGTATGTTATCTGCCCAGAAGATGACTCAGGAAAAGATGAAAGCCATTTATTCTGATGATATTGCAACATTTAAAAAACAGTTTGCTCCGGGAGATTACAACAAATGTTTCCTTGTTGGAAATATACTTTATTCACCCCTTGGCTTCAGTGTAATGTCTGACAGAAAGAATATTATCAACTTCCTTTTGGACAATAAGGCTAATGTGAATAAAAAATGTCAGAACAAAACACCTCTTGAAGTAGCTGATGAAACAAAAGGCAGTGAAGAAGTAAAGAGAATTCTGATCGCAAAAGGTGGTAACAGAATTTAAAAAAATCTAAAAACAATATATGAAACTTCCGAAAGGGAGTTTTTTTTATTTATAAAACCTGCAAAAATCTTATCTTTGCCAACGAAAAATTCAAGGTTCCGAATTGAACCTTAAACATTGAACTTTAAACAAATAATTATGTTTCGATCACACACCAACGGAGAGCTATCTCTGAAAAATCTGAATGAAGAAGTTACACTATCAGGATGGGTACAGACTATCCGTGATAAAGGATTTATGATTTGGGTAGATCTTCGGGATCGTTACGGAATTACCCAGCTGGTTTTTGACCAGGACCGCTCTTCTGCCCAACTGATGGAAGAAGCTAAAAAACTGGGCCGTGAATTTGTGATTCAGGCTACCGGAAGAGTTATTGAAAGAGTAAGCAAAAACCCTAATATTCCAACCGGGGAAATTGAAATTCTGGTAGAAAAACTGACTATTCTGAACGATTCTCAACTTCCACCTTTCACTATTGAAGATGAAACGGATGGTGGTGAGGAATTAAGAATGAAATACCGCTATCTGGATATCAGAAGAAATCCGGTAAAAGATAAACTGATCTTCCGCCACAAAATGGCACAGAAAGTAAGAAATTATTTATCTGACGAAGGTTTCATTGAAGTGGAAACACCTGTTTTGATCAAGTCTACTCCAGAGGGAGCAAGAGATTTTGTTGTACCAAGCAGAATGAACCCGGGGCAGTTTTATGCGTTGCCACAGTCACCACAGACTTTCAAACAGCTTTTGATGGTAGGTGGAATGGATAAATACTTCCAGATTGTAAAATGTTTCCGTGATGAGGATTTAAGAGCAGACAGACAGCCGGAGTTTACACAGATCGACTGTGAAATGGCTTTTGTAGAGCAGGAAGATGTCATGAATGTATTTGAAGGAATGACTAAAACTCTTTTAAAAGACATTACAGGTCAGGAATTCGGGGATTTTCCAAGAATGACTTTCGCAGATGCGATGAGAAAATATGGAAACGACAAACCGGATATCCGTTTTGGAATGGAGTTCGTGGAACTGAATGAGCTGGTAAAAGGAAAAGATTTCAAAATATTTGATGATGCAGAATTAGTAGTAGGAATTAATGTAGAAGGATGTGCAGACTATACAAGAAAGCAGATTGATGAACTTGTGGATTGGGTAAAACGTCCTCAAATTGGTGCTTCAGGAATGGTTTGGGTAAAATTCCAGAATGACGGAGTGAAGACCTCATCGGTAAACAAATTCTACAACGAGGAAGATTTAGCAAAAATCATCGAAAAATTCGGGGCAAAAGAAGGAGACTTGATGTTGATTCTTTCCGGAAACGAAAATAAAGTAAGAGCTCAGCTTTCCGCATTGAGAATGGAACTTGGAAACCGTTTGGGACTAAGAAAAGGAAATGAGTTTGCACCACTTTGGGTTGTTGACTTCCCTCTGTTGGAATGGGACGAAGAAACTGAAAGATACCATGCAATGCACCACCCGTTCACCTCTCCGAAGCCAGAGGATATCCACTTACTGGAAACTGATCCTGGTAAAGCAAGAGCCAATGCTTATGATATGGTTCTGAACGGAAACGAAATCGGTGGAGGATCTATCAGAATTTTTGACAGGGATCTTCAGTCTAAAATGTTTGATTTATTAGGATTTACCAGAGAAGAAGCAGAAGCTCAGTTTGGATTCCTGATGAATGCATTTAAATATGGTGCACCGCCGCACGGAGGTTTAGCATTCGGATTTGACCGTCTGGTAGCTATTCTTGACGGAAATGAAGTGATCAGAGATTACATCGCTTTCCCTAAGAACAATTCAGGACGAGATGTAATGATCGACGCACCTGCTTCTATTGCAGATGCTCAGCTCGACGAACTGGAATTACAATTGAATTTAAAAGCATAATGTAGAGCGGGGTATTTGCCCCGCTTTTTTTATATTCTCATACAGCCCTTAAGTTCACCTTGAACTTCCTGATATTTTATACTGACAATACTATTTTGAAAAACAAATCTTAATCAAGTAATATTATTTAGAATCAAAAAACATTACAAATCCCAATATAATTTATCAATTTATTAACAAAACAAACTTTACACTAGTAAAATATGCATTTTTACGCACTATATCAAACATTCATGAAATAACTTGATTTACAATTTAATAGTAAAAATTAAATTAAAACAATTGTATCAACGAAATAAATACATTTTTCAAATAAAAAAATAACAAATCAATCATTATATTATGTTATATGTAAATATGATTTTTATTAATATATTTACGTTACACAGCTGAATTATAATGAAGACTTAATCAAAACTTAGGAATTGATGTATTTATAATCTCATGCGTATGATAATAATATAGCTGTTCATATTGTAAACCAAACCAATATTAAATAATATGAAAAGCAAACTATTACTCTTATCAGGATGCCTTGTTCTGGCACTGAATTCATGTAGATCGGATAGTGAAAATCCACAAACAGATTCAATAGACCTTACAACGACTAAACAGGACAATGCGAAGATTCACAAATTATTAATTGACGGAAAATACACGTATGTTAATGAAGTCAATGGTGAATATTTTTATGCAGATGATATAACAATCAGTACCGAACAGTTTACTAAATTAAAGAGCCTGGCCAATTCAGAAATATCCACAGCTGAAAAAAGCACTATCGTTAGTTCATTTATTAAAACCTGGCCTAATGCTACAGTCTATTACACATTACCCAGCCAGGGAACTATGAGCACTCAGAATTACAATACGTTCCTTACCAATATCAGCAAAGCGTTTGAGATGATCTCGTCTCAAACCACGATGCAGTTTGTTCAACGTACCAATCAAACAGAATACATCACCTTTACTTATACAACTTCCAACAGTTCTCCACTCGGATGGCAACAAAACAGAGTTAACGGTATTAAGATTTATAATATCACGTATCCCGCCATTATCGCTCACGAAATCATGCATTCTATGGGAATTATGCATGAGCAGTGCCGTCCGGATAGAGATCAGTACATCATTGTAGATGTTAACAAAGCTGTAGAAGGAAGCCGCCATAACTTTAATATTTATAATGATTACGCAGGATATGGGGATTTTGATTTCGGTTCAGTCATGATGTATCAGTCTACAGACTTTGCTATAGACCCAAGCCAGCCTGTAATGACTAAGCTGGACGGATCCACTTTTACCAAGCAAAGGACAGGATTGTCTGCCGGTGATTATGCCGGAATCAATCATTTATATGGTCCTGTTAATGCCAGTTCTGCCATCAACGGTACTTATACGATGACAACAGCTTTAGCGAATAATAAAAATGTAGATATTACCGGAAGTTCCACTACAGATGGCACCAGTATAATTTTGTATTCAGCTTCTACAGGAAATAATCAGAGGTTTACTTTCAGTAAATCAGATCATGGGTATTATATCATCAAATCTATACTGGATCCTTCAAAGGTGTTAACCGTAAGAGGTAACGGAACAACGAATGGAACGGCTGTTGAGTTAAGAACCAATGTTAATGCCGATTCTCAGAAATGGTTATTATTCAATCTTGGAAACAATGGATTTGGATTTGCTCCCAAAAATGCACCAGCATTGAGATTAGAGGTAAAAGACGGCTTAACAACCAATCTTACGCCCATTGTAATCGGCACTACGGATCAAACGGTTCAGCCTTCTATAAAGCAGCGCTTTACACTTACAAAAGTTAACTAAGTTTTCCATACAATAAAGAGGTTAGAAAATATTTTCTAACCTCTTCTGTTTATAAGATCAATATATATTGCCTGGCATAAAACTATTTGCTGATTAATTTCAACATCTGCTCCCTTCCCGGCCCGGTCGAAAGATAAGCCACCGGAATTCCCAATTCTGCTTCCAGAAATGATAGAAATTCAACCACTTCCTTAGGCAGTTCCGAAGGGCTTTTCATTGCAGAAAAATCAGCATCCCAGCCATTCATCCATTTCAATACAGGTTTTCCGTTTTCAGGAAGTAAACCTGAAACATCCACTGTTTTTCCGTCTTCCAGTTCATAATGGGTACAGATTGCTACAGATTTTAATCCGCTCAAAACATCCGCTTTTGTCAGAACCAGCTGGGTAACTCCGTTGATCATTACCGCATATTTTAAAGCAGGCAAATCCAGCCATCCGGTTCTTCTGGGACGTCCTGTATTGGAACCAAATTCATTTCCTTTCATTCTGAGATCATCTCCAAATTCATCTAAAAGTTCCGTTGGAAATATACCATTTCCCACACGGGTACAATACGCTTTCGCTATCCCGTAAATCTCACCGATATTTTTCGGTGAAACACCTAGACCGCTACTCGCGCCTGATGCTGTCGTTGAGGAAGACGTTACATAAGGATAAGTACCATGATCAATATCCAGCATCGCTGCCTGAGATCCTTCTGCCAATACTTTCTTACCTTCAGATAAAGCTTTATTAATATAAATTTCAGTTTCTGTACAATTGAATTTTTTAAGAAACTCCACCGCATCAAAAAACTCTTTACTGATTTCTTCTAAAGCAGGCAAAACAATCATTCCTTCTTCTTCCAGCATTCTGTAATCTCTATCCAGAATATGCTGTGCCCTGCTTTGAAAATCTGATGAAAATATATCTCCTGCCCTCAGGTTCTGTCTTAATATTTTGTTTGAATATGCCTGGGCAATCCCATTCTTTGTAGTCCCGATCGTAGTATACTCACGACTTTCTTCCATGAAAATATCCAGAAGCTTATGCGTTGGCATTACCAGGTGTGCTTTTTTGGAAATAATGATATTGTTTTCCGGCTGAATGGTTTTATCAAATACCTGAAGATTCAGAATTTCTTTTTTAAAACTTACAGGATCAATAACAGTTCCCGTACCGATCACATTCTGTACTCCTTTCATAAAGATTCCCGAAGGAATCATTTTAAGCGTTATTCTGCGCCCGTTTCTTTCAATGCTGTGCCCTGCATTAGATCCGCCATTAAAACGTGCTGTAATGTCGTAATTTTCACTGATCAGATCAATGAACTTTCCCTTTCCTTCATCTCCCCATTGTAATCCTAATACAATATCCATATTCGTATTTTAAATTTTATGAAGCAAAGCTATGGCAGTCAGCAGGAAAGACCATTGTCATTTGACAAAAAGAGATTTCTTGAGAAACTAGAAGCTAGATTTTAGAAGTTAGTAAACTCACAAACCCTCTTACTCTCCCACTCAAAATAATATCATCTATCAATTATCATTTATCAATAATAGTTCTAGACAATATTTCTCCTGATCCTGCTCAGCGAAGACGGTGTAACACCAAGGTAAGAAGCCAGCATAGATTGAGGAACTCTGTTGGCAAGGCCGGGATAATGATTTAAAAAATGAATGTACCGTGATTTCGCATCCTGATTAAGCATGATACTGGCGACCTTCAGTTTATTTTCCACTACAAAAGCATGGATTCTTGCAAACAAAACAGGCCATACCGCAATTTTCTCTTCCAGAATTTTAAAATGTTCACGGTCAATGACCAGCAATACAGCATCGGTAATCGCTTCAATATCTTCATGCGCGGGCAGTTGATCTGTAAAGCCCTGAAAATCTCCGATAAATCGCCCTTCGTAAATAAAATACCGTGTGAAATCATCACCTTGCTTGTTGTAATACAAAGACCGGAAAACCCCTTCCTTCACAAAGGCAATTCTCTGACTTACTTTCCCGGCTTCTATAAAAGGCTCTCCTTTTTTTACTGTCATTTCCTGAATTCCTTCAGCAATCAGCAGCTCGTCCTGAGGATTCAGTGTTCCGAATTTTTTGATATAAGTAAAAAGCTCTTCCATATTTTGATATCACCACGGATTGCGGAAATATAAAGATATAAAAGTCGGAGATAAAAACAATTGTCATTTGGCAACAAAGTCCATGAAAGGTACCACACGGGCTTCTGTCGGCATATTAATTGCTTGATTTTTAAAAACGTAAGACAATGAAAGCAATTTGGAACGGCGCAATTGGCTTCGGATTAGTCAACATTCCTGTAAAAATTTATTCCGCCACGGAAACCACAAAACTGGATCTCGATATGCTCGACAAATCTGATTTTTCAAATATCCGGTTCAAAAGAGTAAATGAAAATACAGGAAAAGAAGTAAAATGGGAAAACATTGTGAAAGGTTATCTCATGGACGACAAATATATCGTTCTTGATGAAGAAGATTACGAGGCTGCAAGCCCGGAGAAAACAAAAATCCTTTCTATTGACCAGTTTGTAAAGGAAGTAGAAGTAGACAGTATGTATTTTGAGACTCCTTATTATCTGGAACCTCAGAAAAATGGTGAAAATGCCTACAGACTTTTATTAAAAGCTCTTGAAAAAACAGCTATGGTAGGAATAGGGACTTTCGTACTCCGTGATAGCGCAGCTATTGGGATGATCCGTCCTTACAATGACGACATACTGGTTCTTAACCGCCTGAGATTTGATCAGGAAATAAGAGACTATTCAGATTTAAAAATTCCTGCCCAAAAAGCTCCGAAACCTGCAGAGTTGAAGATGGCTGTCAGCCTGATTGAACAGCTTTCTCAGGAATTTGATCCCGCAATGTATAAAGATACCTATTCTGATGAGCTGATGAAGATCATCAAGCAGAAAGCAAAAGGCAAAAACGTAAAAGCCCAAAAAGCGCAGCCTGCAAAAGAAGGTAAAGTGATTGACCTTATGGCCCAATTAAAAGCCAGCCTGAATACCTCTAAATCCAAATCCGCATCGTAATGGCTCTCAAAGATTATCATAACAAAAGAAAGTTCAATGAAACCAGCGAACCTAAAGGAAAAACAAAGAAAAGCAAAGACAAACTGATTTTTGTGATTCAGAGGCATGCAGCCTCCAGACTTCATTATGACTTCCGGCTTGAAATGGAAGGTGTACTGAAGAGCTGGGCTGTTCCGAAAGGCCCGTCTTTAGACCCCAAAGACAAACGTCTTGCCATGATGGTAGAAGATCATCCTTACGATTATAAGGATTTTGAAGGAAACATTCCGGAAGGAAATTATGGAGCCGGACAAGTGGAAGTATGGGACAGCGGAACTTATGAACCTCTGGAAGAAAATTCTAAACTTTCTGATGAAAAAGAACTTCTGAAGGAACTCTATGCCGGTTCTTTAAAATTTATTTTGCATGGCAAAAAGCTGAAAGGTGAATTTGCTCTGGTTAAAATGAAAAATAATGATGACAACTCATGGTTGCTTATTAAACATAAGGACGAATTTGCAGAAAGTCCTTACGATGCTGAAGAAAACACTTCACCAAAATCTCTGGTTACCCAATTTTTAGAGGAAAAAAAAAACCTAAAAATAAAAGAAAAAAAGAAGTCGTAACTTCTCAAAAACCTTTCAGAAACTTCAATTCTTTAACGAATGAAAAAAAGCTCAAGTCTTTCATTAAACCTATGCTGGCTAAACTTTCAGAGGAACCGTTCAATGATAAAGACTGGATCTTTGAAATAAAATGGGATGGCTACAGAGCTATCGCAGATCTCAGCCATGATACTCCGCTTTTCTATTCCCGGAATGGAATTTCCTTTTTATCAAAATTCGACAAAATTGCTCAGGATTTCGGCCAACAAAAACACAGTATGATCCTGGATGGCGAAGTTGTGGTCTATAACGAACAGGGAAGGCCTGATTTTCAGCTTTTGCAACAAATCGGGGATAACCCTGGTGCCGCCCTTGCCTATCAGGTTTTTGATATTCTATGGCTCAATGGTCATTCTACAGAAGATCTGCCTTTAATTCAACGTAAAGAGCTTTTAAAAGAGGCTCTGACAGAAACCGAACGGATCAAGTATTGCGATCATATTCCTGAAAAGGGCATTGAGTTTTTTGCACAAATGAAAGAAATGCAGCTGGAGGGGATGATTGCAAAAAGGGCAGACAGCCTGTATGTTGAAAATCACAGAACCACCGATTGGCTTAAAATCAAATTTTCCAATACAGAAGAGGTCATTATTTGTGGTTTTACGGAACCCAGAGGATCCCGGGAAAGCTTCGGAGCGTTGATATTAGGAAAATTTATCGATGGGCAGCTTACTTACTGTGGTCATACAGGAACAGGTTTCAATACGGCTTCTTTAAAAGAAGTGTATGAGAGACTTCAGAAAATAATTGTAAAGTCATCTCCATTTGAAACAGCTCCCAAGACCAATATGCCGGTAACGTGGGTAAAACCTGAGCTGGTATGTGAAATCAAATATTCTGAAATTACCAAGGACGGAATCTTCAGACATCCGGTTTTTATCACAATCAGGGATGATAAAAGCCCGGAAGATATTAAAAATCCATCCTTCACCGAAAAATCTAAAGATATGAATACAAAAGCTTCACCAAAAAAGACAAAGGTTTCTGAGAAAGAAAAAGAGGTTACCTTAGACCAGCATTCTGTAAAGCTTACCAATCAGGATAAAGTCTATTTTCCTAAAGATGATATTACGAAAGGAGATGTTATTGAATACTATCAATCCGTAGCCCGGTATATTTTACCTTACTTAAAGAATCGTCCGCTTTCTCTGAACCGTTTTCCCAATGGAATTGAAGAGCAGGGTTTTTATCAGAAAGACGCAGGAGATCATGTTCCTGACTGGATAAAAACCACACAGGTATATTCTGAATCTAATGATAAATACATTGATTATATTTATTGTAATGACAAAGCAACATTAGCCTATCTGAATAATTTAGGCTGTATAGATCTCAATCCATGGAACAGTTCGTTACCTGATCTTGAGCATCCTGATTATCTGGTTTTAGACCTGGATCCTTCTTCAAAGAATACATTCGATGAGGTGATTGAAACGGCGCTTCAGGTGAATGAAGTTTTAAAATCAATTAAAATAAAAGGCTACTGCAAAACTTCAGGGAGTACGGGAATTCACATTTATATTCCGATGGGCGGTAAATATGATTTTGACCAGGTTAAAGATTTCGCTCATATCCTCATGAAGCAGGTGAATGAAAAACTGCCTAAGATTACTACTTTAGAAAGAAGTCTTCAAAAAAGGGATAATAAAAAAATTTATCTTGATTATCTGCAGAACAGAACAGGACAAACCCTGGCAAGCGCATACAGTCTCAGGCCGAAACCAGGAGCTTCAGTTTCCATGCCTCTGGAATGGGACGAATTGAAACCGGGAATGAAACCTACAGATTTTACTATTGACAATGCTCTTGACAGAATTAAAGAGAAAGGAGACTTGTTCAAACCGGTTTTGGGTAAAGGAATTGATATGATAAAGGCTTTGGAGCTGCTGCAGAATATTGATTAATTTCTTATTTTTGCCCGCAAAGCTTTTACCCATGGATGATTCAATCAAATTACAGTTATATTTCAATGAAAAGATAGAAAGAGAAAATCAGAAATTTTTCTTTCAGTATACATGGAAAAAGCACTTTGTTGAACTAAAAAAAGCAATCATATATGCTGTTCTATTCATGGCATTAGGATTTCTTCCTATAAAATCTTTGAATCTTGGTCCTGTTTCCATTATTTTTAAATATGGTAGTTTCTTATTTATAGGATATATTTTCCTTCTATTATATCAGTATTTCAATACTAAAAATAAAACCTTTAAATTAATCGAAGAACAAATTGATGATCTTAGAAAAAAACATGATGAAATAAGCTTTATAACACTTCATCAGGATAGTATTACTGTTAAAAATCCATTCAATACAATCAACTGCGTCTGGGATAAAACTCATTATAAAATAGTTGATCAATACCTTATTTTAAATATGGTTAATAAAAATATTAATTTCATTTTTACGGAAGCCGAGTTTAAGGAGAATGAATATAAAATTTTATTAGATTTTCTTCAGCAACATTCTACAAAAGAAAAATAAAAACTCCCACATTACAATAATGCGGGAGCTTCTTAAAAAAAATTAAATATAATTATTGATTGTAAATATGCACATCTCTTTGAGGAAAAGGAATTCCGATTCCTGCTTTATCAAGTGCTTCTTTACAACCGATGATTAGTTCTTCATTCATTGTCCAGAAGTTTTCAGTGGAAGTGCTTACTCTTACCGATACATTAACAGCACTATCTCCAAGCTCTGTTACTACTACCTGTGGCGCGGGCGTTTCAAGAGCATATTGATTATTTTTAATAACTTCCATTAAAATATCCTTGGTCTGCCTAAGATCCGCATCATAAGCAACTCCGATGTCCAATGATGTTCTTCTTGTTCCCAACTGGGTAAAATTGGTAATGCTATTATTTGATACTACTCCGTTGGGAATAACAATCAGTTGGTTCTGCGGTGTAACCAGTTTTGTATGAAAAATATCAATAGCCTGTACAGTTCCTGACACGCCTGAACTGGTAGAAATAAAATCTCCAATTTTAAAAGGTTTTAATAATAAAATTAAAATTCCACCTGCAAAATTTGTTAAGGATCCCTGTAACGCTAAACCTACTGCCAGACCTGCGGCACCAATCATGGCGACAAATGCAGAAGTCTGTACTCCAAGCTGCGTTACAACAACAATGAACAAAAGAATATTCAATCCCCAGTTGATAATATTTAAAAGAAAGTGCTGGAGTGAAGCTTCCATGTTTCGTTTTTTGAAAGCTTTTTCAACCAGCTTTTTGATCATTCTGATCATCCATGAGCCAATCAGGTAAATTAATAATGCAGAAATGATTGCAGTAAAAATCCTCGGTGCCCATGAAATTGCTGAAGAAATTAAGGTATCCCAGTGTTGTTGAATCTTGTTCAATTCTAAATCGTCCATTTTTATACTATGTGTTACTATTTATATCAATACAGCATTGATATCTTCTGCAGGATTTGAAAAAAAAATTCTACCCTTCCCTACCTGAGCGAAGGTGAATCATATTTATCCTTAAAATAGATTGACAACAGAAAAAGAATGTTTCAGCTTTATTCAATAATCATTCAGAAACTGAATCTTGCAGGAAGAAATAATTTTTGGGACATAGAATTACAAAAACGATACCGAAATGTCTGCTATTACAGAAAAATAATATTAATGAAAATTCCTTAAGGTAATTTCGCAACGAGACTTTCCGGTAAAAGCCTAAGAATATGATAAATCATTTTCCATTTAAAATTTGGAACAATGGTAAAAGAGTTACCTGCACCTACAATAAATTTCGCCACATAATCCGGCTCCATAATCAGAGATTGATTCAGTTCCAATCCTTCATTGATTTTTGTTCTGATATACCCGATAACCAAAGCATTCACAATGATTTTACGGGAAGCCAACTCCTGCCTCAGACCTGCCAGAAACTGCGTAAATGCAGCCTTTGTACTTCCGTAGACAAAATTGCTTTTTCTCCCTCTTACCCCTGACAAGGATGAAAGACCAATTATTCTTTCCAGGTTCGTATTGCTTTTATCCATTGCAATAATACTCAGAATAGACACCCCTCCCATATAATTGACCTCCATCATTTGCTTTGCTCCTTTGAAATCAGTGAGAGCTTTTTGGTTATCTACTAAAAATCCTGCGGCATAGACTACAATATGAGGCTTTACAGAAAGGTTGTAATAAAACTGATGATGAGAATCAAAATCAGCAGCATCAAAATACAAAACAGAAACTTTTGAGCGGTCAAGATTGTTTGAATCAATGAAATGATCCAAAGATGTTGTATTTCGGGAAGCAGCAATGACAGTGAATCCTTTTTCAACATATTGTATCATACATTGTTTCGCTACATCTGAATTAGCGCCCAGCATTAGAACGGTTTTGTTTGTGTTTTGATTCATAAGGCAAAGATAATTTTTTTATTAAATACTAATCCCGCTCATTGCTTTCCTAATTAGATATGAAAACCGCCAGACATATTAAAAATACGGGAAGCAAATACCGCTTATGAGATCAAAAGCTTATAAAAAAACTGCGGCGGGTGAACAAAGTTCACCCGCCGCAGCTTACTATTTTCAGACTGAATTATTTTTTTTCTTCAGTTGCTGTTTCTTTTTTGTCATCTGCCTTATCTGCAGATTTTGCTCCAAAGCGCGCTTCAGTCATTTCTCTTGAAACCGCCGCTTTTTCGAATTTCAGTTTTCCGGATAATGTTTCGATTACAAAACCATCATCCTGAACCTGAGCGATTCTTCCGTGAAGACCCGATGTAAGAACTACTCTTGTTCCTACTTTAAGGTTTTCCTGAAAGTTTTTTTCCTGCTTCTGTTTTCTCATCTGAGGTCTGATCATCAGGAAGTAAAACCCTACGAACATCACACCCATCATAATCAGCATCATTGATGAAGATCCTTGTGGCTGTGCCTGTAAAAATAATGTCAACATATTTTAAATATTATGGTTGAATGTTCGCAGTGAACGTTAATCTGATTGGCGATTTTTCCACGTTTGCAAAAACGTCAGCATACTTCTGAACATTTCCGTCGAAGCTTGAAGAATCAAAGTGCAAAGTAACTTTTCCTTTTTTACCCGGCATGATTGGCTCTTTTGTAAAATCAGGAGCTGTACATCCGCATCCAGGCTTCACTTCAGAAATAATTAATGGATTTTTCCCTGTATTGGTAATTTCATATACATGCTCCACTTTATCTCCTTTTTTGATTTTACCAAAATCAAAGCTGTTTTCAGATAAAGCTACAGAAGTAGATGGTTCGTTGGAAACCGGAGCTGCCGTTTCACCGGTTACAGCTGCTGCTGTAGAATCAGTGATTACCGGAGCCGCAACAGCTGCAGAATCAGTAGTTGCAGTTTCAGCACTTTGAGTTTCTTTGTTTTCTTTTTTACATGAAACTAACCCAAAGCCTATAATTGACAAGGCGATAATTGATAACGTCTTTTTCATTTTATATTCTATTTTGATCTTTACAATATTTATCTAAAATACCATTGATGAAGATATTGGAACGATCTGTAGCAAATACTTTTGCAATTTCAATATATTCATTAATGATCACTCTTGAAGGTGTGAAAGCAAAGTTATCAAGCTCTGCAATAGCTGTAGATAAAATTACTTTATCCATAAGAGAAACTCTTTCCAGATCCCAGTTTTCGAGTCTTTCTTCCAGCTTCTTTTCATTGTTTTCCCAGTTATTCAGGGTATCTCTCAACAATTTTGCAGCAAATGTTTTATCTTCTTCATCTTTAATCATTTTGATCAAAGTTCTGCTTTCTTCATCTTCTCTCAGGAAACCGATCGTTTTTTGTACCATTGAATTGGCGATATGGATATCATCATACCATGAAAGTTCCTTATCACCTAAATAATCATGAAAATCTTCATTCTCAGCAATATATCTTAAGAATAATTTCCCAATAAATTTCTGATCTTCCTCAAAAGAATATCCTTCTTCTTTCATGAAATCCTGATAACGTTTTCCAGCAGTAATTCTCTGGAAAGTTTTTACCAACAAGTCATCATGCATATCCCACTTCAATTGCTTGTGCTGACCTGTAAAAAATAATCTTTCAGGATTTTCTTCCAGCTTACGCAATACCTGGTTGTTGATGAATTTTTGGTTAGGATTAATATCAGCATCAGTTTTAAGAAATTTATTCTTACCAATTTCGATCTGATTCTCTGCCAAATCTTTCAGACCCACCAAAAAGTTGAGCTGATAGATGTATAGATAATAGATTTTCTCTATCCCGGCAAACATGTTTTTCTCTAAAACATCAAATTTTACAGGATTTTGGTAGTAAGAATACACGGTCTGTACTACTTTTTCACGGATTTGTCGTCTTCCTAACATTCAAAGAGCTTTTTTATGGCTGCAAAGATACAAAATTTAAAATTGATGAAATTCGTAGTGTGATGACATTTTTGTAATTTTGTCAAACTATATGAAAGCGCTAAAAACCTTAAACCCTTATTTTTGGAAACACAAAATACTATTGTTTTGGGGGGTACTCTTTATCATCGCCAGTAATTTCTTTAATATATATAAGGTTCAGTTTGTAGGAAAATCTGTTGATGAGCTTACAAAAAATGGGAATCTCGGCTTCAACCAGCAGGTTCTAATCTATGTTGGAATTATTGTAGGATGTTCTCTTTTAACCGGATTCTTCACTTTTATGATGAGACAGACTATTATTGTTGCGTCAAGAAGAATAGAATATGAGCTTAAAAATAAAATTTACAGACATTACCAGGATTTATCTTTAACGGATTATAAACAGACGACTATCGGAGACTTAATGAACAGATTGAGCGAAGATGTTGTTGCAGTAAGGATGTACCTTGGTCCCGGGGTGATGTATGTAGCCAATCTGATTGTCCTAGTATTGATAACCGCGATCTACATGGTAAAAACAGATGCTTCCATGACGATGTGGACTTTACTTCCTCTTCCTCTTTTATCGTATGCTATTTATAAGGTAAGCTCAATTATCAATAAAAAGTCAAAGATCATGCAGAAAAGCCAGTCTGCGATTTCAACTTTTGTACAGGACAGCTTTTCCGGAATCCGTGTGGTAAAATTTTTCGCCAGAGAAAAATATATCGAAAAAAACTATGGCATCAAAGTTACTGATTATCAAAACAAAGCCTTGGATCTGGCCAAGACAGAAGCGTATTTCTTCACCATTATTCTTTTCGTTATCGGTTTATTAAACGTGGCCATCATCTGGATTGGGGGTGCCAAATATATTGCCGGAGAATTAAGTATCGGTAAGATTGCTGATTTCTTCATGTATATCAACACCCTGATTTTCCCATTCTCTATGGTAGGATGGGTAACTTCTGTGAATCAGAGAGCTGAAGCGTCTATGCAGAGGATCAATGAATTCATGGATAAAAAATCCGAGATCATTAATACTCATTTTGAAAACTATCCTATCAAAGGAGATATTGAATTCAGAAATGTTTCTTATGTATATCCAAATACGGGAATCAAGGCACTGGATAATTTAAGCTTTAAAGTAAAAGCCGGGGAATCTTTAGCTATTATGGGTAAAACCGGAAGTGGAAAGTCAACAATTGCCTTGCTGTTATGCCGATTAATAGATCCTACAGAAGGGGAAATTTTAATTGATGACAAAAACCTAAAGGATCATAATCTGGAGAACTACAGGAACTCTATCGGGTATATTCCTCAGGAAAGTTACTTATTCTCTGATTCTATTGAAAATAATATCGGTTTTGCCATTGATCATCCTTCTCACGAGAAAGTAGTAGAATACTCAAAAATTGCAGATGTTCATAAAAATATTGTAGAGTTTAAAGATCAATATAAAACACTTGTTGGTGAACGCGGAGTAATGCTTTCGGGGGGACAAAAGCAGAGAATTTGTATCGCAAGAGCCTTAATTAAGGACCCCAATATTATCATTTTTGACGATTCTTTGTCTGCTTTAGACACAGAAACTGAGCAGAATATTCTGGAAAATATTGATAGAAAAATCAGTAATGCCACTTCCATAATTATCACACACAGAGAGTCTAGCGCTCAAAAAGCCCATCAAATTATCAACCTTACTGAAATTGCCAATTCTGTAACCGCTTAGCCATTTCGTTCTCAATTGTTAAATAAATCATAAAAAAAATTTTGTGATTAAAAGAATTCTTTTATATTTGTTCTTAACAAGATTAAAAAATATCTAACAATGAGTGAATACAAGGAACGCCATGAAAATGAGATTTTCACGAAGGTGTTAAAAGCAGGAAGAAGAACTTATTTCTTTGATGTGCGCGAGACGAAAGCAGGAGATTATTATCTTACAATCACTGAGAGTAAGAAGAATTTCGGAGAGAATGGGGAAGCTACATTCGAGAAGCATAAAATTTACCTTTACAAGGAAGATTTTAAAAGTTTCCAGGAGATGTTTAATGAGTCCACAGATTTCATCATTAATGAAAAGGGTGAGGATGTAATTTCAGAAAAACATGACAAAGACTTCAAAAGCAGATCTTTTACAATTGATTCTGACGACGAAGTTTAAAAAAGAATATCTAAAAACACAAGCATCTGAAAAAGATGCTTTTTTTATGCTCTGAAATTGTTATATATAAAAAAACGGGCTAAAGCCCGTTTCTGTTGAATATTAACTAGTTATTTCCTTTTTCCGTATTTTACTGATACTATTTCTTTTGAATCTTCTTTATCGAAAGGTGCTGATTTCAGGAAACTGTATAACACATCTGGCACCTCATTCTGACATGGATCTGCTTGCTTATTGGCAGCAGGATGATTTTTGACAACTTTTGCAGCCGAAAACATCACTATCCCACCATCTTTTCTAAGGGTAACCAGTTCATCATTTTTTGAACTTGAATCGAAGTTTCCAAAACACATTACATTATTTTGGGTTTGCATAGCAGGAAAGCTTTCAATCCCAATATTCTCTAAATATTTAACCCCATTTGATTCCTTCATTTTAAAAACTTTATAATCTCCATCAAAGTTTCTATGAGCAATAATTTCATCTGCTTCATCACCATCCAGATTTCCAACAGCTAATCCTTTCCAATCTGAAGCTGCCCCGAACCCTATAGATTTATCAATAAGAGTCATTACTCCATTATCATCAATACTATAAACATACACCCCATTCTGCATATAATCATCAGCATCAACCAGCAATACAATTTCATCCTTACCAACTCCATCAAGATTACCGGCTGCCACCGCTTTAATTTTAGAATTTGCAGGCAGATTGAGCTGATTAAAATAAACCAATTCAGGATCAGTACCATTAAATTTATACACTCTTACTTCTTTGTTATAATTTCTCACTGCAACAAAATCATCTTTGCCTCCACTGATAAAATTTCCTGCAGTGATTCCTACCCAATCTGAGTCTGTTCCAAACCCTGTAAATTTTGACTGCTCAACGATTTGGTTATTTTCAATTTTAAAAATATAAAAGCCATTCTTATTAAAATCAGCATGATCACTCAATGCAATGATTTCGCTTTTAGTATCTCCAAAGAAATCACCAGCACCCAATCCTTTCCAATTATAATTATAACCATAAGCGATACTGTTTGTAACAGTATGAAAGCTCTTACCATCAGGTTCCAAAGTACCTATCAACCCATCATAATTCCTGATTTTCACAAACTCATCATCACTGTCTCCATCAAAATTACCCTTTGCTACACCTCTCCAATCAGAATCTTCTCCCCACAAATGATAAGTATTCACAGGTACAATAAATTTTTCATAAGTTGCTAAAAGTGCAAGTGTTAAGGCAGACCCTTCTACATTGATATGATCATAATAATTTTTTGCCGCTTGTAAGTCTGCGATTATCTGATATATTTTTTTATCATATTCCGCTGAGAGATATAACCACATGTAAGAAACATATGCGCCATATTTAGTATTAATATCTGTTGGAAGATTATTTATAGTACTATATTTAATATTCCATTTTAACCCATTATAATTCACTGCATCATTTATTGCTAAAGGTCCCTGATAAATATCTTTTGTATAAGTTTTAACATATCTCTCCATATCTAAAGATGTATAAAGAGAATCGTTGGAGTTATTCTTTATATTATATTTATAGCATTCATATGGAAAACTCACCGTTAAGCCTGCATGGGATATATCATCACGTAAATAAAAATGATTCCAATATATCCAAGTATATGACCCTAGATTATTATTGACAGAAGTATTTAATTTTAAAAAATTAGCAATTTTATTAAGCTGTTTAAGATAACTTTGATCATCTGTTGCTCTATACATTTGTACCAAAACCCTTCCCATAGCGCTTTGCATATTAAAGGGAGCAATTACACCTTTATACTTTATTGGAGGATTATTATTAACATTAAGAGAATCTCTTTCTTTATAATAACCTATACTATCATTAGGATTAGAATTATACTCTGTAAACCATTGCCCTTTGTGATAAAGAAGCGTTTCTTTTATCTTTTGTTTAAGATCATCAGCAATATTTTTAAAAGTCATATCATTATAACGCCCTCCTGACTGATATAATATATTTTGAATACTACTATCATTTTTAATAATAGCAGCAAACTTAGCCATAGGGTAAATTATGTTTGCACTATGTACTAAATGAGCGTAAGTCTTTCCCGAATCCGCCTTTGGATAATTGTAGTGATTATGCGACCAGGCAGCACCTGAAACATTACGATAATCAAAAATTTGATTTAGACCAGGCACCTGACCTCTAAGATCGTCCCTTCTATCAATTACATTACCCATACATTGTATCAAAGTATTAGCATATTTAGGATCATGCGTTTTTTCATACATTAATACTAATGCTTCCATATGGGCAGGTACACCCCAAGCAAACTCAGCCTGATCAGGGCTGTCTGAATTGCCTAAAGATGTATCATAATGCTTCTCATCAAATAGATTTTTATAGTAAGATTGAGCATAAGACTGTAGAACAAATAATAACGTGAGAATTGTAAAGAGCTTTTTCATAGTAATAGTTTTGATTTTTGAGATCATCTTCAAGAGAAATATTTCCCTTGAAGCCGGCTAGACAAATATAAAAGTTTCAATCATCAATCCATGAATTTATTTTAAAGGATCAAAGAATACCATTTTTATACGTTGGCTCAAGATTATAAACGTAATACGTGAAAAATTTTAGAGAAAAAAGTAAAAAAAGAAACGTCAGTGACTACTGAAATTAGTATAAAAATAAAAAAGTACACTTTCAAAAAGTGTACTTCCTTTGGGTGAATGATGGGTCTCGAACCCACGACCTTCGGAACCACAATCCGACGCTCTAACCAACTGAGCTACAATCACCGTTTTCTGAGTGCAAATATAGGACAATTTCCTCAACTACCAAACAATTCCATCAAAATTTTTCAAAGAAATTAATCTTTCAGACGTAAAGCCCTCAGCGTAAGCAACTCCCGATAACCGCCCTAAATCCTGTGCGCGATACGTTAAGCTTTCATAAAAGTCTTTTGTGGTAATGGGAGTCTCAGGTTCTTTAGATGTTGGGTCATAAAACTGAGTTTTGTACGCCATACAAGCTTCCAGTTTTTTAGGCAGATACTCTGAAATGTCAATAACAAATTCCGGTTTAATATCTTTCCACTGAATATAATGAAAAATATGCTTTGGCCTCCACACTTCCTGAGATTCGCCTTCCAGTACAGTTTCAATTTTTCTCAGTCCGGACAAAAAGCACGCATCCGACACTAATTTCGCTCCTTTTGCATGATCCGGGTGTCTGTCATCAATTGCATTAGCCAAGATGATTTCTGGCCTGTATTTGCGGATCATTTTTACGATCCTCATTTGATATTCTTCGGAATTTACCAAAAATCCATCTTTCATCCCAAGATTCTCTCTTGCGGAAAGCCCCAGGATTTTGGCTGCATCTGCTGCTTCAGTCTTTCTGGTTTCATCCGTACCTCTTGTCCCAAGCTCTCCCCTGGTAAGATCTACAACAACGCATTTTTTCCCTTCAGAAACCATTTTAGCAATAGTTCCGCCACATCCAAGTTCTACATCGTCAGGATGTGCACCAAAAGCAAGTATATCAGTTTTCATAAACTCAAAGATAGGATTTAAAATAAAAACTTCCCAAACATTACGCATGGGAAGTTTTAATATCTATAATTTAAATTTTAAATTACTTGTTGATTTCTGCATTTAATTTTACAGCATCCTGGTAAGTAGGGTCTAGCTGTAAAGATTTAGCTACATAATCTTTTGCTTTTGCAGCATCGGAATCTTTGCTCATGTATGCTACCGCAAAGTAAGCATAAGCAAGAGTTTGCTTGTTCGCTTCCTGATCAGCTGGTTTTACCGTACTGATGAATTTCTCATAAGCCAATTTTGCTGCTTCATTGTTTCCTGCCTGCTGGTAAGAATACCCCTGGCTGTAATATGCCGGAGCCCAATCAGGAAGAAGTGCTGACATTTTTTGCCATGTAAGGATTGCTCCATTCCAGTTTTTAACATCCTGGTAAGCTGTTGCTAATTTAAATAATGAATCAGAATCCTGGCTGTTGGCAGCAACTTTTTGTTTCAATGCTTCAATTTCAGGATTAGTAGGTCCTTTATCAGCTTCTGCCTGAGAAGCTCCACCACCACCTGCGATGTTTGCCAATTCAAGATCCCACTTCATTGTTTCATCCTTAGCAGCTTTTGCAATACCCACTTTTTGCTGAGCTTCAGCCATTAAAGCAGATTTCTTTGCTGCATCTTTTTCATCTTTTGCTAAACCGGCAGCAATAAGCCCCTGTAAACCTTGGTCTGCAGGCAATATTCTTGTTTTCTCAGCCTGAGAAACGAAAGTATCCATATTTTGCTTAGCGTCTGCATAATTTCTATCTGCATATGCATTATAAGCTCTCAATTTGAATTTGATAGGATCATCAATTTTATCAAAAATCTTATCTAATACCATTTTAGAGTTTGCATAATCTTCATTCGTGAAATATAGTTTTGCAATTTCTAATTGGGTATATGGATCTTCGTCAGCATATTTTGTATAGTTGATAAGGTCCTGAGTAGCCTTTGCATTTTGCTGGTATCTGATATCGTAACCAGCCAATGCTTTGTACGCAGGAGCGTATGTAGGATCTACAGCAATTGCTTTATCAACGCTTTCTTTCGCTTTTTGCCATACTTGAGCAGCCATCCATAAAGTAGCCATTCTCGTGTAAACTGAAGCTTTATTTTTAGCTACAGGTAACGCCTTGTCGTAAGCAGACATAGCTTCTCCCGGAGATCTTTTCAATCTGTAAGCATCTCCTAATGTATAATAATAATGTGCAGGAACACCTTTTTTCTCAGCTTTCTCAATAGCTTTAGTCAAAAACTGGATTGCCAGGTCCGGTGAACTGTTTTTCTCGAATAAAGTTAAAGCTTCTGCTGCTCTGAAAAGAACTTCAGCATCTTTTTCTCTTGAATCAGTTACTACTTTTTGAATTTCAGCAACAGCATTTTTATCGCCTTTACCTAATTTAACAGCAGCCAAACCAATTTTGTTCAGATAGCTTTTACCGTCTGCAGCTAATCCTTTGTTAAAGTTTTCAGTTGCCTTAGCATAGTCCGGCTCTCCTTGTCTTAAGAAAGTATTTCCCAAATAGAAGTAGTTTTCAGCTGTAGGCTCTTTAGCGATCATGTCAGTGAAGTTTGTTTTTGCCTGCGCAAATTTATCACTGTCTATACTGTTGATACCATCCTGCAGTGTTTGTGCAGAGGCAAAACCGGTAAAAAATACCACGGCTGCTCCAAAAGCAATCTTCTTTACATTCATATTCATTATATCTTTCATTTTATATTTTCTAATAATTGAGTTTTATTATACACAATTTTCAGACCAAATCAAAATTTTTAATAAGGACAAATTGTGAATTTAATATTTTTTAACGCATCTGAACTTCTCTCTTATAAATGTTATAAGGTTGTAAGCCTTCTTTCTGCACAATTTTCTGTCCTAAATGGGTACATGAAAATCTTATAAAGCCATTGGCAATATTAAAGTTACCTTCATTAATCAGGAAATAAAGAACTCTGGTAAACGGGTATTCCATCGTGCGAAGTCCATCAAAATCTGCAGTATACGATTTTCCTTTCTCTATCACAGGAAGTACCTTCACCATGTCTCTCAGCTTTTCTGAAGTTTTATCATAGGGACGGCTGAAAGTATTCAATCCGATAACGCCTATTTTATCAGGATATTTTCCCAGTTCCTCTATAATCTTCTGATTTCCCGGAATAATGGAAAATTTCAGGTCTTTTGGCTGTTTTTTTAATTTCTCTGCAACAAAATTCAGGTTACTGGAGTTGGTTCCGTCAAAAATAAATTCTTTTTTATCAGACATCAGACCGTTGCTGATTTCTTCCATTGAAATACTCTCTTTCGGAGAATCTTTAGGGACAACAAAAACCACCGCATCCGCAGCAAATTTAGCAGGAAGGAACTTCAGATCTGTTCTATCCTCATATGTTTTAATTTCTTCAGGATTAAGATTTCTGGACATCACCACCACTTTAGCACTTCCTTTCAAAAGATCAAGAAGTCCTAAATCTTCTTTCTTCGTTTCTACTTTGATATGTGTTTCAGGATAGTTGATCATATAGCCTTCGGCTAATGCTTCTGTAACGCTTTGAAAAGATTCGTCGGTAAAAATGGTAAGATCACCTTTGTGATAGGAAGGAGCGTTTTTCTCCTTTTTGCAGCTTGCAAGCATTATGCTCAGTACAAAAATTACTGCAAGCTTGAAACTATTCTTCATTTCTCGATTTTTTAATTCTTGAGATCGCTCTGTAAATTCTGAAAATACCATAGATAATGAGCACCACTCCCAATGCATAAGCAACAGCTGGCTCTAAAATAGTAAAGAAGAATTTGTAGACAATCACTACAATTCCTAAAACGATATAAAACAATCCCGTAACCAGGGATAACCAATTGAACATCATGTAACAAAAATACCAAAAAAAATAAAAAGAGAAGCATAAGCCTCTCTTTTTATTTATATTTTGAATAAATAAGTCTTATTCAAAGTTCATCGTAAATGGTACGCTATAGTAAGATCTAACACTCTCCCCGTTTCTCTTCGCAGGAGTCCATTTTTTAAGTTTCTTAACTACACGCATCGCTTCACTGTTGAAGTCGCCGTTTGGAGATTTTTCTTCAATAGTAACGTTCGAAACAGTACCGTCTTTTTCTACAACGAACTTAAGCTTCGCTTTAAGTGTTCCTTCACCTCCTTCCATCAAAGAAGTATCAAAGTTATCACCCAGGAACTTTCTCAATGCTCCCATACCTCCAGGATATTCTGCAGACTGGTCAACATCTTTATAGATCTCGTTAGGGTTGTTCGCTTTTACTTCTACTGTACTTGCTTTAGTACCTGTAGATGGTGGCGGCGGTGGTGGTGTATAAGCTGGAGCTTTTACCCCCTCCTGATTCTGTAAACCAGTTGTTGTTTCCAACTGCTTAGAAATCGGCGGTGGTGGAGTTTCAATTTTCGGAGCTTTTACAGGCTCAGGAACTACGTTCTGAATTACCTCAATTTTCTCCTCTTCTTTTGGAGGTGGAGGTGGTGGAGGTGGTTCTTCTTCTTTAGGCTGCTCGATAATCGGATCTTCTTCGATAATATCTACAAGATCTGCCTTCACTTCCTGCTTAGGCGGAGCTGTAAGATTTTTAATCGTAAGATAGATGAACGGAGACAAAGCTGCCAAAAGGAATAATGCTGTTCCGATAATAAAAGACTTGGTTAAAAGTCTCGGATACTGATGTCTAAGATCATAGGCACCATATTCCTTGTTTCTATTTTCAAATACGATCTCGTCTAAAGTAAGATTCTGACCGTATACATTTTCATCTGCCATAGATTAGATATAACAATTTTATGGTTAAATTACTTTGTAGCAGCAGCCGGTGCAGCAGCACCTCCTACTTTTTTCTCATAAATAGCTTTTTCCCAAGGTTTGATATCAGTAACCCCGTACTGCTCACTTTTGGTAATTGCCATTTCATCAAGAATATCAACAAAGTTCTTATATACAGCATCGTCAGTTGGCTTAATGATCACGGTAAATTTCGTTTGATCTGCAGCTCTAGATTTTGCCTGCTGAATTACTTTTCTAATTCCTTCTCTATCAAGGGTAGTTTCCATAAGAGTCTGGTCATTCAAGGAAGTAGCATCCTGCTGGTGCCAGAAAACTCTGTTATTTTTTCCTAATAAGATAGAAATTGAGTTAGAAAGTTTAATTTCTGTTGGAGGTGGTTTTTTTGTTTCATCTTTCGGTTTAGCCGGAAGACCCAAATCCATAACGTTCGGTTTACTGAACGTAGTTGTGAACATAAAGAAGGTAATCAATAGAAAACCCAAGTCCACCATCGGAGTCATATCGACTCTGGTACTTTGCTTCTTGGAACGGACCTTGCCGCCCTTGCCGCCTTTCTCTTGTACTTGTACTTCTGCCATTTCTATCGATATTATTCGTTAGGTTTACCTTCTTGTGATGTAATCAACCAAAATTTAAGAAAATCAATATCTCTTAAACCCTCAAATAGACTTTTAACTTTAGGATACTCAGTTGTAACGTCACCTTTAATAGCTAACTTGTAGTCAGGGTTAACGCTCAAACTTTCTTTTACCCAATCAATTAATTGTTTATTTGTACTGTCCATAGGAATACCTGTAGGACTCTTATAATTTTTCTGCTCATCTGCAGGCAGATCCAAATACCCTTTAAGTTGGTTCATTGGAACTCCAATTGCCTGAATTTTCTGGAAAGCTGCTTTTTGGTTGTTGTCAAAAGTAATACCATACTTTTGTCCCATTTTATCCAAAAGTGCAAGTCTTTCTGATGCATTTTCTACTGGCTGGAAATAGAATTTTCCGTCCGGAGTAGCGTTGATAGTCATTAAACTAGCATCAGGAAGCAATTTTTCCGAAATTGAAGATGGCGGTTTGATCTGCTCCACGTCAGGTTTTTTAAACTGAGTGGTCAAGATAAAGAACGTAAGGAGTAGGAACGCAACGTCACACATTGCAGTCATGTCCGTAATTACTCCATGTCTTTTTGGTTTGACTCTCGCCATTATTATAAAATATTTTTAATTAAACTTCTTTTAATTGCTAATGCAAATATCTTGCTAATTCTTAGTTGAATTCAGCGAAAGACTGTTGGATACTCATAGAGATCTCGTCGATCTTGTAAGTTAATCCGTCAATTTTAGATGTAAAGAAGTTATAAAGGATAATAGCGATTGCTGAAGTACCAATACCTAAAGCTGTGTTGATCAAGGCTTCAGAGATACCAGTAGATAGAGCAGCAGCATCCGGAGTACCACCTCCTGAACCTAATGCGAAGAACGCCTTGATCATCCCGATTACCGTTCCAAGTAGTGCTACTAACGTTGCAACAGTACCTAAAGTAGAAAGGATCATCATGTTTTTCTCAAGCATTGGCATCTCAAGAGTAGTAGCTTCTTCGATAGCTTTGTTAAGCGCTACCATTTTCTGCTCTTTATTTAATGTAGTATCGTGAGAAAGTGCTTTGTAAGTAGTAAGACCTTCTTTTACCACGTTACCAACAGAACCTTGTTGTCTGTCGCACTCTTCGATAGCTTCGTCGATTTTGTTTTGGTTTAGTAAGCTTCTTACCTGTACAACGAAGTTGTCTAAGTTTCCTTTTCCAGCTGCTTTACCAAGAACGAAATATCTTTCAAAAGAGAAAACGATTACAGTAATCATGAAAGTAATCAAGATTGGTACGATAACCCCTCCTTTGTAGATAATACCTAAAAACGATTCTGGGTGAATGTCTTTTCCTTCAACACTTGAAAAAGCTACAGAACCACTTCCTAGTTTATCTGCATCTTTAAAGTTTCCTGGGCTACCAAGAACGAATAAATAAATACATACTCCTATAGCAAATAGAATAGGAATAATAACAGCTGGATTTAAACCTCCTGCCTTTCTAGCAACTACTTGCTCATCATTTTTTGAAACATTCATTTCCATATTTAACTAAATTATATTGTTTTAAAATTTTACAGGGTGTAAATTAAAGGCAAAATTAATTAAAATGCAAGAGTCTTAATTAAACATTTTGCTTTTTTTTGATAAAGAAATTTTAATACGATTTCGAAATAATAATTATTTTAAATTATTTTATTTATTTTTTCCAAATTTAACATTTGAATTAAAAAATCAAAAAAATAAGACACCCATTTTTTTTAATTTCCCAATGTTAATTTTTTTTTAAATTACGATATTCACAATACGGTGAGGGACTACAATGATTTTTTTAGGGGTTTTACCCTCCAAAATCTGTTGCATTTTCTCGTTCGAAATCACCAAATCTTCCACTTCCTTGGCAGATAATTGAGCTGAAAGCGAAATTTTGAACTTCATTTTACCATTTACGCTTACCGGATACTCAATTTCATCTTCAACCAGATAATCCTCATTCAATGCCGGGAATTTTTCAAATTCTATCGATGTACCGTGTCCTAGTAAACTCCACAATTCTTCACAGATGTGAGGAGCATACGGAGAAATGATAACGGCAAGCGGTTCTAAAATATTGCGTTTGTTGCATTTTATTTTCTGAAGCTCATTCACAGCAATCATAAATGATGATACGGATGTATTGAAAGAGAAGTTTTCAATATCATATACTACCTTCTTTATTAAGGTATGTAAAACTTTGTATTCTGCTTTTGTAGGTTCTTCATCTGAAACTTCAAATACATCTCCGTTGAAATAAAGATTCCAGAATTTTTTAAGGAAACCGTATACTCCGCTTAGTCCCTGTGTATTCCAAGGCTTGGATTGTTCCAGTGGCCCCAAGAACATTTCATATAAACGTAAGCCGTCTGCTCCGTACTCTTCACAGATGTCATCAGGATTTACTACGTTATATTTTGACTTGGACATTTTTTCTACTTCACGGTCTGTGATGTATTTTCCGTCTTCCAGAATAAATTCTGCATCTGCATAATCCGGTCTCCATGCTTTGAAGGCTTCAGTATCCAATTCGTCAGAAGTTCCTTTTAATAAGGATACATCTACGTGAATCTGCTGAGTCTGGTAATCTTTAGCTAAATTTTTAGATACATACTGATTCGTTCCGTCAATTCTGTACACAAATGCACTCATTCCCAAGATCATCCCCTGGTTGATCAATTTCTGGAATGGCTCATCATGGCTGATATAACCTCTGTCTTTTAAGAACATGTTCCAGAAACGGGAATATAATAAGTGGCCGGTTGCATGTTCGCTTCCTCCTATATATAAGTCTACCTGTCCCCAATAATCTGCTAACTCTTTTTTAACAAAAGTTTCTTCATCATTCGGATCCATATATCTAAGGAAGTACCATGAGCTTCCTGCCCAACCAGGCATCGTAGATAATTCTAACGGGAAAATTGTTTTATCATCAATAAGATCTGTAGCAACTACCTTCTGGTTAGCTTCATCCCATGCAAATTCTTTTGCATTTCCTAGCGGTGGATCTCCATCTTCTGTAGGTAAGTATTTTTCAACTTCAGGAAGTTCCAACGGTAAAGCAGAAGTTGGCAGCGTGTAAGGCATGCCATCCTTATAATATATAGGAACAGGTTCTCCCCAATAACGTTGTCTTGAGAAAATAGCATCACGCTGTCTGTAGTTGGTTGTTCCGTGACCGATTCCTTTTGTTTCGATCTCGGAAATTATTTTTGCTTTCGCTTCATTATAATGTAATCCGTTCAGAAAATCTGAATTTACACAAACGGAATCTTTAGAGTCAAAAGATTTTTCCTGAACATCCTCTTCAGTTTCTACAACTTTCTTGATTTCAAGATTAAATTTCTTAGCGAATCTATGGTCACGCTCATCATGTGCCGGAACCGCCATTACTGCTCCTGTTCCATATCCCATCAACACATAGTCTGAAATATAGATCGGCATTTTTTCATTGCTGAAAGGATTGATTGCATAACTTCCTGTGAAAGCTCCACTCACGTTTTTCACGTCAGACATTCTGTCTCTCTCCGTTTTTTTGGAAGTTTCTTCAATATAAGTATCTACTTCTACTTTTTGAGCATCTGTCGTAATGGTTTCCACTAAAGGGTTTTCCGGGGCCAATACCATAAAGGTTGCTCCAAAGATAGTGTCAGGCCTTGTTGTAAATACCTCAACAGTCTCGTCATGTCCTTCTACTTTGAACTGAACCTGTGCTCCCTGAGATTTTCCGATCCAGTATTCCTGAGAATCTTTCAACGGCTGCGGCCAGTCCAGCGTATTTAATCCCTGTAATAATCTTTCAGAATATGCGGAAATTCTCATACTCCACTGCATCATTTTCTTTTGGAAAACCGGGAATCCTCCTCTTTCGGATTTTCCATCCTTCACCTCATCGTTGGCCAGTACAGTTCCTAATGCAGGGCACCAGTTTACTGTCGTTTCTGCTCTGTAAGCAAGACGATAGTTTAAAAGGATGTCTTCTTTATCAATTTCGGAAGCATTCTTCCATTCTTCTGAAGTGAAATTTAATTCATCATTCTGATTGGCATTTAATCCTTCTGTTCCTTTTTCTTCAAAATGCCGGATCAAGGAATCAATAGATTCTGCCTTATCCGTATTTTTATTATACCACGAATGATACAACTGGATAAAAATCCATTGTGTCCACTTATAGTAAGAAGCATCCGAAGTTCTTACTTCCCTGCTCCAGTCGAATGAGAAACCGATTTTTCTCAGCTGCTCTTCATATCTGTTGATATTTTGTTCTGTAGTAATAGCAGGATGCTGTCCTGTCTGAATAGCATACTGTTCAGCAGGAAGTCCAAAGCTGTCATATCCTACCGGGTGGAGTACATTAAACCCCTGATGTCTTTTGTATCTCGCATAGATATCCGATGCAATATATCCCAGCGGGTGACCTACGTGAAGGCCTGCTCCTGATGGGTACGGAAACATATCGAGTACATAAAACTTAGGTTTGTCTGTGTTATTAGAGGTTTTATAGGTTTGATTTTCCTCCCAGTATTTCTGCCACTTTTTTTCTATCTGCTGATGATCGTAAAACACTTGATATATATGTTATATGTTAGACTGATTATTTTTTCTTTTTGTCAAGATTCACAAAATTAATGATTTTAAAGTAAATAGAAATTGAAATTATGATGAATTACAAATTCTACCCTCAACAAAAAAATCCCATCCGGAGATGAGATCTGTTTTATATCCTGAAGTATATACTATTATTGAGTAACTCTCTTGAAGGTATATGTTCTTGTCTGGAATATAGTAGGATCCTGAGTCTCCTCTCTTACCGCAAGATTGAGCGTTGTTGCATCCAAAGTAATCACCTTTGCATTCTGCGGTTCTACGAGTCCCTGAATTTTCATCTGAACATCTTTCCCTTCCTTATTATAAGTGTAATTGAATTTTATATCTGAAAGAATAGCACACTGACCTGGTGTAGCAGTATCTCCCCAGTTCGTTTTCCCTCCTTTGGAGTCAGCGCTGAACCACCATCTTGTCTGTTTCTGACAGTCTGTATAAGTAATCGTGTTAGAAACCGGGTCTTCACCAACTTCCACAGTGGTAACTACTTCTTTTAACGGTTGCCATGTCCCAACAAGAGGAGCTTCCAGAACAGTATCATCGTCACTGCTGCAGCCTGTAGCGGCAGCAAACAAAGATAAACCTGCAAATAGTAATGCTAATTTCTTCATAGATCAATTTTTTCAAGCGCTAAAATTATAATTTTTTTGATTTATATTACTATTTTTTATGAAAAATTATTTCATCGGCGATTATTTATATATATTTAAAAATAGGGACACCCCATTTTCCCTTTATTTAACAAATAATGAATACATGAGCATCGTTCATTCTATTAAAAAAGTTATTTTTGCAGGAAACAAAATACAAATGCAGGATATAACGAGAAACAATTTTGATTTTATACGTGTTCTCCTTGCCTTTATTGTCTTTCTGGGACATCTTGGCACACTCAGCGCTTCTCCTGACCTCAAGATTTTTGAGCACAGCCCTATAGAAATTGCTGTTTTCGGCTTTTTTGCGGTGAGCGGATTTCTTATTGCAAGGAGCTATGAAAGGTCTTCAAGCCTGAAAAGCTATTTAAAAAAGAGAATCAGAAGAATTGTTCCCGCCTACTTATTGGTTATTTTTTTATGCGCAATTTTATTAAGCCTGGTAAGTACCTATTCCTTCACTGAATATTTCAGCAATACACAAGTTTATAAATACCTATTTTGGAATTCATTATTTTTAAATTTTAAAGCACCCTGGCTTCCCGGAGTTTTTGGAAATCAAGCAGTGAATGGTGCCCTATGGACACTGAAAATAGAAATGTGCTACTATTTTGCGGTTCCTCTGTTGTTTTTGCTTTTCGGAAAAAACAATAAATACAGAAATGTAAGTTTGGTTATTCTATACTTCTTATCACTTATTTATCTCAATTATTTTGAATCTTTAAATAAAATTTCGATTGCCAAACAGCTCCCTGGAACATTATCCTATTTTATCCCTGGGATGTTGATTTACTTTAATTTTGATAAATTCATCCAACATAAAAATCTTATTTTCATCATTGCATTCGTTACTGTGTGGATTGACTTATTTTTAAAAGTTCAGCTTTTTTCTCCAATGATGATCGGGGTTATCGTAATGTATATCGCCTATTCATTTAAGTTTCTGAACAATTTCGGAAAATATGGTGATTTCACTTATGGGATTTATATCTTCCACTTCCCTATTATCAGAACTTTTCAGACTTTAGGATTGTTTGAAGATTACAATCCATTTGTAATGGCTTTGGTATGTATGTTGGTGGTTATTGCGGTAGGTGTAAGCTCCTGGCATCTTTATGAAAAAAGATTTTTATAATTTAGCAGTTTAAAAAACACAAATGAAAGATCTTGTCTCCATCATTACTCCCTGTTATAATTCTGCAGAATTTATCGAGGAAACCATACAGTCTGTTCTTAATCAAACCTACGAAAACTGGGAGTGGCTGATTACAGATGACCTTTCTAAAGATAATACTGTTGAAATCATTAGAAAATACAATGATCCGAGAATAAAACTACAGGTACTGGAGAAAAACGGCGGTGCAGGAAATGCAAGAAACAACAGCCTGGAAAGAGCCCAGGGAAGATATATTGCGTTTCTGGATTCTGATGACTACTGGTATCCTGAATATCTGGAAACAATGACGGATTATATGCAGGAACACAATGCAGAACTGGTATATTGTAACTATTCAAGATGTAACGAACAGCTTCAGCCTATTCTGAAAGATTTTTTGGCGGACAAAGTGGTTACTTTCTCCAATCTGCTGAAAACATGCCGCCTTGCACCGGTTTCCACAATGTACGACACGAAAAGGGTTGGAAAATTTTTGTTCCCCGTAAAAAGTAAACGTGAAGATCACGTCATGTGGCTGAATCTTTTAAAAGTGATTCCGGAAGGAATTCCTGTACAAAAGACACTGGCAAAATACAGAATGCGTGAAAACAGCGTTTCAAGAAATAAAAAAAATATCATCAAAGATCAGTATCTTGTCTATAAAGATTTCATGGGATTCTCAACAGTAAAATCATTGTATTATACGGCTAACTGGGCCGTAAACGGATTCCTGAAATATTCGAAAATTTTTAATTAATGGAATATTCAAAAGAGTTTAAAGCTGCGCTGAGTGCTTTTTCCGGAACGGAGAAAGACAAACTGATTTTCAGACTCCTGAGAAAGGATAAATTATTGTCGAAAAAGCTCTACTTTGAACTGATAGATCCGGAAACTACAGATGATAAAAGAAATGCCATGGAAGAACATGTGGAGGAACAGGTACTTCTTGCATCAAAATACGTGGGAAATGCCAAATATTTCCTGTCTACTGTGCGCAAAATAAGTGCTGAAATCACGGAGCATGTAAAAATCACGACCGATAAATTCGGAGAGGTTTCCCTGAATCTTCTTCTCGTAAACAAGGTATTGGAAAATAATGGTGATCTCAGCAGACAAAGGTTTGACAATGTTTACAAACTTTATATTTACATCATCAACAAAATCTTCAAATCTTTGGTCCTTATAAAAAAACTGGATGAAGATTACTGGATGGAAATTGATGAAAACCTACGTGATACCCTGAATAAAGTTTTAGAGAATCATTATCTGCAAAAGCTGTGCATCAACAATGGTCTTGACTTTAACTGGTTTGAATGTAACAGGATTCCCGACAACATTGATCAGATCATGAAAGATATTAAAAGCCAGGGATTTTTACGATAGAATTTTCTGAAGAATCATTCTCGTAGAGTCTGGCTTCCCATCTACAAATTTTTCAGCATTTTGAGACATTTCAGTAAGTTCTTCTTTGTTATCTTCATTCGTTAGAAATAAGACAAATTCTGAGGCTGTATACTCATCAGAGAAAGATTTCCCTCCATTGGCAGAGATCAGGTCGTCAGCTTCCGGATTCTTTTTGTAATGATTCCCAAAGATTACCGGAACACCAAAAGTGGCTGCCTCCAGAATATTGTGAAGTCCGGCATCATGAAATCCTCCTCCTACAACAGCTACATCTGCATAAGAATATAATCTGGACAATAAACCTATGCTGTCTATGATCAGAATGGGAGTATTGAAAGTTGAAGACCGGGTATTTTCTATTTCACTGTACAATAAGGCATCCGGGAATATATTTTTCAAATGCTCTACTCTTTTCAGATCGTGGGGTGCGATAATAAGTTTTACCGTATTATTTTTACGGGAAACCATTTCTGCTATTTTCTCTTCCGCATGCCATGAACTTCCAAAGACTATTGCTTTATTTTCACCAATAAAGTCTGCAATGAAATCTACATGATTATTTCTTTCCCGCAGCTGTTTTACTCTGTCAAATCTTGTATCTCCCGTTACGGAAGACTTTGTTAACCCAACACTTTTTGCCAAGGCCAATGAAAACTGAGTCTGATGAAAAAACCAATCCACATTTTTCTGAAGCTGTTTTACAAACCATTTTCCGTAGGAAGTAAAGAAAGATTGTCTTTCGTAGAACAGTGCCGAAATAACATAAATTTTTGTTCCTTTACTTTTCAGTTCAGCAAGGAGGTTGTACCAATAATCGTATTTAACCGTAAAAAATAGTTCAGTATTGAATTGATCTGTAAATTCTTTGACAGCCTTTTTATTGTCGAAAGGTAAATAACAAACAACGTCAGCAATGTGTTTCTTCTTAACCACATTTTCATATCCTGACGGAGAAAAGAACGTCACCAGAACTTTGTGCTGAGGAAAATTCTCTTGGAGTTTCTCCAGAACAGGTAATCCCTGCTCATATTCACCCAGACTTGCCGCATGCATCCAGATGACTTTATCTGTTTTTGAAAATGAAGATTTTACTTTATCCAAAGACTGCGTTCTCCCTTCAACGCCTTTTTTAGTTTTATCATTAATCAACGCGAAAGCCTTCATTCCGAAGGTAAGGAGACTGATGAAAATATTATATAAAAAAGCCATTTTACTTATTCTTTAATTTCAATTCTGTCATGATCCGTAGGAGGATTGGATATGACCAAAAACTCAATCTCTTCAGTAGATTCATTGGAGATAAAATTTTTTGCTCCCGGCTCAACAGAAATAGATTCTCCCTGGTTAACCAGGAATTTCCTTTCGTTGATATAAAATACGGCTTCTCCTTTCAAAATATAGAAAAACTGTTCTGCCACTTTATGAAAGTGCAGTTTCTCCGAAGTTGCTGCAGGCATCTTCTCCTGCTTTACGGATAAGTCCCGGGTATTTTTAAGGATCCAGCTGTCACATTGGTTCCCCCATGTATAATGTTCTGAATTATTTTTAGAATGTATCATTTAAACAGATAAGCAATAAAGAGTAATGCGGGAGTAAATAAAACGACTGATAAAAAGATAGTGGCCATTGAAATTCTGGGCTTGGCTTTATCATCAGCAGCATATCTGAACATATAGTCCTGAAGGTTGAGAAAAACCATTGCCAGTACAACAAAAAGAATTCTCAGTCCGATTTTCATAATTAAAAACTGAGCACCCATGTTCTGGTCTGTAATTTCTACCGGAAAATTAGTGTCTTCGGGATGTCTGGTGCCATAAGTGAATACAGCATACAATCCCAGCGCCAGTACAGGCATCAGAAAAGCATACATTTTCCCTCCAAATCCATCCGCTTTTCCTTCCATATCAAAATGGACGGGAATTCTCTCTGGCAGCGTGTTATAGTTTTTCAGGGTAAATCCCCATAAAAAAGCGACCCATCCAAAATTTAAAATATCAAAAATTGTAAAAAGAATATTTTCCATTTCAAATGAGATTGAATGAGGATTAAATTACACTTTTCAACACTCTCAGTTTATGAGTATGCTTATTCATTTCTTTATTGAAGATTCCGGTGGAATCCAGCGTGTCTATTCTTACTTTTCCGGAAGCATGAATGATCTTCTGATTCTCCAGCATAATTCCTACATGGATAATCTTTCCTTCTGCGTTTTCAAAAAAAGCAAGATCACCAGGCTGTGTTTCTTCCACGAAAGTAAGCGGTTCTCCTACCTCAGCCTGCTGTGAGGCATCTCTGGGTATTTTTATATTGTGAATTTTATAAACCAACTGGGTAAATCCCGAACAGTCTACTGCAAAAAAGCTTTTGCCTCCCCACAAATAAGGGACGTTCAGGAATTCTTTTGCTGTCAGAGCAATACTTTCGCGCACATCATGACTTCTTCTTGAAGCTACCACCGGAAATTCCACTTCTGAACCCATAGAAAGCAAAGTTTTTCCATCGTTCATTAATACGGAAGAAAAATCTTCGGTAACGACGGTCACTTTTCTTTTGGCCAGCTCTTCGTCTGTTACAGGCTTCAGCTGTTTGGTATCCATCCATCCTTCGTAGCCATCATAATGCATTTTTATTTTGGTCCAGTTTTTATTCACTTCCAGAATATCCACACTTTCTCCAAACAATATTTCCGTAACAATTTCAGCTCTGTCAGAATTTTCTGCACGAACCGGCGCTACTGTAACAATACAAACTCCTTTATTCATTAATTTTCAATTTAAAGATTGAATAATTTAAAGATTAAAAATACAATGTTGTATCTCTTTAAATGTTTAATCCTTGAATATTTCAGTTACTTTCTGCGAAGAAAGTTCACTCCATCACGCAAAGGTAAAATAAGATTTTCAAAATCTTCGTCTTTTGCTGCCAAATCATTTAATTCCTGGATCGACTGGGTAGATTTCAGTTTCGGATTTTCTTCCAGCACTTTCCCATACCATAATACATTGTCAAATAACACCACTGTTCCGGATTTTGTATGAGGTTTAATCAATCTGAAATATTCGGCATAGTTTTCCTTATCAGCATCTACAAAAATCAGATCAAAAAATTCATCTGTTTCTTTTAAATATTCCTTGGCATCCTGAAGTTTAAAATCGATCTGGCTGGCATATTCGCTGGATTCAAAGTATTTTTTAGGAAGATAGGCAAGATCTTCATTCACATCCAATGTGGTGATTTTTCCGTCTTTTGCCAATCCTGATGCAAGACATAAAGTAGCATATCCGGTAAATGTTCCTATTTCAAGAATATTTTTCGGCTGCAGCATCTGGGATATAATCGTCAGCAGTCTTCCCTGCTGATATCCGGAAATCATATGAGGCTGTGTTGTTTTCTGATACGTCTCTCTTCTCAGCTTTTTCAGAATTTCGGATTCCGAAGAAGCGTGCGCCTCCAAATATCTGTCCATTTCAGGATTCTTTTCTTCAAAAAAACTCATACCATTTTTATTTAAACAAATTTAAGGATTTTAAAGCTACTTTTTTAATTCAGGAAGAAGATACAAAAAAAGAGAGAAATTAATCTCTCTTAGATGCATCTATATACTTTAAAAGTTTATTATATTGCTATACAATATTCTCTTATACCAGCACAAACCCATCCCGGGCAACACTTTGTTTGCAGGCTGGTACAAAATATCTGTGGATTACACCCGTTAATAGCACCTTGTACAGTTTTCATTTCTCCTCTTGAAAGTTTTTTTGAATTTTTCATAATAATTTTAGTTTAGTATTAATTTCCTACTCTTTAAGATTTTCGGACACCTCTGTTATTATTTCCTTATATTGAGATTTAAATATACATATTCTTTTATTAATCAACTAATTATATACGTAAAAATTGCTTATTAACTATAAAAAATATGTATCTCAGTAAAAACCCCATATAAAATACCGTGAAAACACGGATGGTATTTTTGTGGTATTAGTTATAAGTTTGCAGTAAGAATAAGGGGTAAAAACACTAAGAGAAAACATGATGATTGCAGGAGAGACACAAACTAACCATGAGAATCACACTAAAGTTGTACTGAAAAGTAGAACTGATTCTTCTGCAGCAAAAAGTAAGAAAGAAATATCCACTTCATTTTTGCAACGAATTATTTCACTCCTGAAAAAGGAAGAATTAATTTGATTAAGAATAGATCCCGGCCACCTTCGGGATTTATTTTTGTTTTAAACGGTCGAATTTCATTTCCAATCTTTTCTTCAAAAAAATCGGCAGATTATATTCCGAAACAGATTAACACATCATAAAAAAATCCCGAATTGCTTCGGGATTTATGATGATATAGGGTGTAGTCATTATTTCTTAGGAGCGATATCCATCAGTTTCATAAACTCATCAAGTTTAGGCATAATGATGATTTCCGTTCTTCTGTTTTCTGCTCTTCCTGAAACGCTCATGTTAGTTGCTTTCGGGTTGTATTCAGAACGTCCGCCAGCAGTAATTCTTGCCGGATCAACTCCAAACTGAGTCTGAAGAACCTTAGCAACAGATGTACCTCTTAATGCAGAAAGATCCCAGTTGTCTCTTGGAAGGTTTGGAGAGTTCAACGGAGCGTTATCCGTGTTCCCTTCAATTAATACCGAGTATTTATCGTAATCATTGATTACTTTTGCTACTTTACCTAACACTTCCTGAGCGGCTGGTAAGATGTTGTAATCTCCCGTTTTGTATAACATTTTATCAGAAAGAGAGATCATTACTACTCCTTTCAATACTTTTACCTGTACATCTTCATCAGATACATTATCCAAAGATCTCTTCAGCTTATTAGACAATGCAAGGTTCAGACTGTCGTTCTTGGCATTACTGGAGATCAATTGCTTGATATAAGAATTGGAAGCATTGATTTCTCCCACCAGTTTATCAATGTTAGCAGAACTTTTTCCTGTGTTCGACAAACATGCATCAAGTGATGATTTTAAAGCATCATGCTGGCTTTTCAATAAGTTATTTTCCCCTGCCAATGCAGAGTTCTGAGATTTCAAATCCTGAATTTCTCTTTGTCTTTCCCCAATATTTTCAATACACTGCTTATAGTTTGTGCTCAAAGCATCATACTGCTTTTTGCTGACACAAGATGTCATCCCCAGCGCCATTGCAGAAACTGCTAAAATTTTTAAAATCTTCATAAATAATCATTTTTAGACTACTCAAAGTTAGGAAAATTCAATTGAATTATATCGGTTATCTTTGCATAAAAGAAATTCTCAACATATATGTTGAATAAATCAGCCTTTATCAGTCAGTTAAAAAATCTCGTTCACGAGCCGGAAAATCACACCTATCTTTTAGCAGTAAGCGGAGGAGCAGATTCTATGGTTCTGGCCTCATTATTCAGGGATTTCAGGCAGGAAATCCAAGATGCCGGATTTCAGTTTCAGGTAGCTCATATCAATTATAAGCTTCGGGGGAATGATTCGGATCTGGATCAGAAAACAGTGCAGGATTTTTGTGAGAAAAATCATATAAAATTTCATTTGTATGAAGTTTCGGAAAAAGACCAGAAGCCTGAAAATTCAATCCAGCTTTGGGCCAGAGAACTGCGATACCGTTTTTTTAACGAAATCAGGGAAAAAGAAAAGCTGGAATTTCTTGTTACCGCCCATCATCTTAATGACCAGCTGGAAACATTCATTATTAATCTTTCCAAAGCTGCCGGCATTAATGGATTGAGTGGAATTCCATCGAATGATAATAAAATCCTTCGTCCCCTTTTAAATGTTTCAAAAAAAGAAATTTATCAGTTTGCTGAGCAGAATACTATTGAATTCCGCGAAGACCTTTCTAATAAAAAAAGTGATTATCTGAGGAATAAGATCAGGAATGAGATTGTTCCGATGCTGATGGAGACCAACGACCACTTTCTGGAGAACTTCAGAAAAAGTTCTTTATACCTGAATCAAACCAAAGAGTTTGTACAACAACAGATCCAGGAAATAGAAAATCGCCTTACCGTATTTAACCAAAACTATAAAATCTTATCAAAGGGAAAGCTGGATAGTGAAAGCGATTTTGTAAAATTTGAAATATTAAAGAAATACGGATTCAATCAGGAGGAAGAAATTCCGAAAATTTTTAAAGCCGGAAATAACAGTTCTTTTTTTTCAAAGGAATATCAGTTGATTGTCAACCGGGATGAACTCATCTTTATTGATAAAAGTGAAAAAAAGGAAACTCCGGAAGAAATAGTACTGATCAAAAATTTTGATTTTTCCGAAAACCAGACGAGCATCAATCTCGTAGATGATATTGAAAACATTTCCGGAATCAATAAAGGATTTCAATGGGATTTCGATGCTGAAAAGCTTCAGTTCCCACTTCTTTTGAGGAAACAGCAGGATGGAGATGAATTTTATCCGACAGCGTTTCCAGGAAAAAAGAAAGTTTCTAAATTTTTCAGGGACGAAAAACTATCTCCTTTGATTAAGGAAAAGACCTGGTTATTATGTGACTCCGGAAACCATATCCTGGGAGTTATCCCTCTCAGACAGGATCGCAGATTTCAGGCAGACAGCACTACTCAAAAAAAGATAACTGTAAAGTGGACAGAAAAACAACTAATTCGTTAGCTGTTGATGATTTTAAGAAAGACAGCAATATAGCTTTTGGAATTTTATACCAACAGTATTTTGGTTATACCCAGAAATTCATTCTCAAAAATAAAGGCAATCTTGAAGATGCAGAAGATATATTCCAGGATGCACTGCTCATTCTGTACGAAAAGTTGAATGCTGACGAATTTAAAGTTCAGACCTGTCTGGGAAATTATATTATCGGAATTGTAAAAAATCTGTGGTTTAAAAAACTAAAAAACAGAAACTTTTATGTAGAGTCTCCTGAACATTATTTCATGGAACATCGGGAGGAAATAGGTACGGCCATTGAAAATGAAAGGTATTACTGGGAAAAACTGGTTGGTTATATCCAATCGATCTCTTCCCATTGTCAGAATCTGATTCATGACATTTTTATTGAAAACAAAAGTATAGAGGAAATTCAGAATAAATATCAGTATTCAAGCAGACATAATGCTCAGAATCAAAAATACAAATGTGTAGAGCAGATCAAAAGGATTAAAAATAATAGCATTTTTTCTACCTGACAATCAAATCATTAAAAAAAATAATTTAATCTGTGGGTGATTTTTTCATGAATCAGGGAACCTAATAAGAAAAGAAATATATGTTCAAAAAAATCATTTTGAGTTTTCTTATAGCAATAGGAATTTCATTACATGCACAAAGCACAGGCATCAGTTTTCAAAAAATTGATTTGGAAGCCGCGAAAAAAATCGCAGCAAAAGAGAATAAACTGATCTTCATTGATCTGTTCACTACCTGGTGTGGTCCATGCAAGCTCATGGCAAAAAACACTTTCACAGATTCCAGAGTCGGAGAAATGTTCAACAAAAATTTTGTAAACCTTGCCATAGACGCGGAAAAAGAAGGTTTAAGCCTGGCCAAAGAATTTAAAGTAGTCAACTACCCTTCTTTTCTATTCCTGGATCCGAAAGGAAAACTGGTTCAATATGATTTCGGCTATTATAATTCTGAACAGTTTTTAGGCGTAGGAGCAGCTGTTATTGAAAAAAAAATGCCTCAGTCCGGTAAAACTTTAGATCAGGTAAAAGGAAAAATGATTGGAGATAAGATAGGCAATTTCAGTGCGAAAGATCATTTGGGAAATACATTTTCTTCATCAGAAGAAAACAAAAAACTGGTGGTTGTTTTTATTCGCGGACAATGGTGCCCTTATTGTAACAAATATATTGAAACATTACAGAATCTGGCTCCTGAGCTGAAGTCGAAAAATGCAAAACTCGTTATTATTTCTCCTGAAAAACCGGAATTTATCGAAAAGACAATCAGTAAAACAAAGACCGATTATACCGTTTTATATGATGAAGGCTATAAAATAGCAGAAGCATTTGACGTCCTTTATACTCCTGACAGTGAAACTCTTAATTTATATAATTCAAAATTAAAGGAGGATTTTGCTGACAGCAGATCAGATCATTCCGGAAGACTTCCTGTATCGGCAACCTTCATCCTTAATGAGGGGAAAGAAATTACATGGAGACATTTTGATACAGACTATAAAAAGAGAGCATCCGTAGAAGATATTGTAAAAAACCTGAATTGATTGATCCAAAACTTTTATCATGACAAACGATCATCATCATAATACCACGTTGGAAAAATTGACAAAATCAATAATCACTTTTAAATGATGAAATAAGTGATAGCGCTATGGTGATAAAGGCAGAAGACGAAATATTTTTAGGCATCAGGCTCAAAAAAAGAAAGTTTCTAAATTTTTTAGGGACGAAAAATTATCTATTTTAGCGAGGCAAAAAATCCGGACACGCACTCATCAGGAAAAATACTGTATTTGACAGCTATCCTTCAGGGAAAACAGAAGATATGCAAAGAATGAGAAAACGAAATGGAGTCTCAAAACTTTAATGAAATGAACAATGAAATTTAGAAACTGGTTTTTATTAATTCTACTATTTTTAGCGACAGGAATTAATGCGCAGATAAAAAATCCTGTAAAGTTTAAATTCACCATCAACGATCTGGGAAACAATCAATATGAAGCGGTATTGAATGCTACCATGGAAAGCGGATGGCATATTTACTCTAAAGATTTACCGGAAGATACCGGAATTCCAACGGAGTATAAAGTGACAGGAAAGAATATTGAGTTGATTGGAAAATTTACCGAAGTCGGGAAAAAACATGAAGAATTTTCTGAAGCATTCGGAGGTACTATTGTTTTTTATTCCAATTCTGCCGGATTTAAGCAGAAATTTAAATTAAAAGATCCGGCAAAACCTGCAGATGTCACTTCTGAGATTACGTATCAGACCTGTGATGACAGAGTTTGTCTGGCTCCCAATACATTAGAATTCAATCAAAAAGTTACTCCAAAAGGGGCAGCGGAAGAGACTGCAGCCGAGGAAACCGCAGGCCCTGCAAAAGACTCTGTAAAAATAACTGAGACGGTTACTGAAAATCCTGCAAAAACTGAAGCTACGATCACAGAAGCGTCAAAACTGGATCCAAAGCAGCTGAAAATTGAAAGCATTGATTTCAAAAAACCATTGACAGATTGTGGTACAGCGTCTACCAAAGTGGATGAAAATTACTGGACGTATCTATTCCTTGGATTTATCGGAGGATTAATCGCTTTGCTTACGCCATGCGTGTTCCCGATGATTCCACTGACGGTTTCTTTCTTTACCAAAGGAAGTAAAAACAAAGCCAAAGGAAAAAGAGACGCTCTTATTTATGGGTTTTTCATTCTTCTGATCTTTGTTTTACTAAGTATTCCTTTCCACATTATTGACGGAATTGCCGGAAATATCTTCAATGAAATTTCCACAAGTGTATGGCTGAATATTGCATTTTTCATCATATTCATCTTCTTTGCCGGAAGTTTCTTCGGGTATTATGATATTACACTGCCAAGTTCTATTGCCAACAAATCTTCCAAAGCGGAAGAAGCAGGAGGAATTATCGGTATTTTCTTCATGGCATTAACGTTGGTGATCGTTTCTTTCTCCTGTACAGGACCTATTTTAGGAAGTTTACTGGGAAGTGCGGTAACAGGTTCATCCAATGTTCCTATGCTGCTGACATTTGCGTTGGCAGGATTCGGGCTGGCATGGGCAATTATTTTTGGACTGCTGGCATTATTCCCGCAGGCATTACAGCGCCTTCCGAAATCCGGAGGATGGATGAATACGGTAAAAGTAGTTTTAGGATTCGTAGAGCTGGCATTGGCATTGAAATTCTTATCTAAAGCAGATCTTGTTTCCAAAACATTCTTCTTAAAAAGAGAGCTATTCATTGCCATCTGGATTATTATCGCCTTAGGATTGGCTTTATACTTATTAGGATTCATCAGATTCCCGCATGATGATAAAAAGCCTAAAATCTCCATAACAAGGAAGATATTGGGGGTATTGGGAATTGGGTTTGTGATTTACCTGGTTCAGGGGTTAATCCCGTCTGACCGTCCTAAACTTCAGTTATTAAGCGGAATCTTACCTCCGCTGAATGTGAGCTATTTCCATGATGAAAAAGACGGCATTTTAGGAATGCATCCGGAGCACGACTTCTTCAAAGCTGTGGAACTGGCCAAAAAAGAGGATAAACCCATCCTGATCGACTTTACAGGATACGGTTGTGAAAACTGTAGAAAAATGGAGGAATTTGTATGGAGCGAACCGGATATCTTACCAATTCTTCAGAACGATGTAGTACTGGCTTCTCTCTATGTAGACGACAAAGAAGAACTTCCTGAGGATCAGAAAACCAAAATTGACCTGGGAGACGGACAGATCAAAAAGGTAAAAACAATCGGGGACAGATGGAGTTTATTCCAACAGGTGAACTTCAATAATAACTCTCAGCCTCACTATGTTTTAATTACTCCGGACGGTAAAGTAATCAACACGCCTGTTTCAGGATATATGCCTAAAGAGGATTTCAAAAAATTCCTTGAATGCGGAGTAAATTTCTATAAAAAGAATAAATAAATTATTTACATATCATTTAAAAACTCACACTTTATCGTGTGAGTTTTTTGTTTTAAAGAATTAAATAAACAATAAAACACCAAATGTAGGCTAAAATTAATTATATTTGAATAACTATCACCAATTCAAATACATATGAGATATTTAACATCTACTTTTTTATTTCTTATCTATTCCATATTAGCAGCCCAGTCTGCCCCTTCCATAGAATGGCAAAAAGCATTGGGAGGCACCCATGGTGAATCTGCCAATGCCGTTCAGCAAACCTCAGACGGAGGATACATTGTAGCCGGACATTCTATGTCCAATGATGGAGATGTCACCGGGAATCACGGAGGAGGAGATTACTGGATCGTAAAATTAAACCCTGCGGGAGGCATACAATGGCAAAAAACGTTAGGAGGAAGTAATGTTGATGATGCACAATCCATCCGTCAAACTACCGATGGAGGATATATTATTGCCGGATCATCCAATTCCGGTGACGGAGATATCAGCGGAAATCATGGAAATTATGATTACTGGATTGTAAAACTTGATTCCAACGGGAATATGCAATGGCAGAAATCGCTGGGTGGAAGCAGTGTGGATATGGCACAATCTATTCAGCAGACTTCTGAAGGAGGATATATTGTAGCCGGATCTTCAAGTTCCAATGACGGAGATGTGAGCGGAAATCATGGAGGAGGAGACTATTGGATCGTAAAATTAGATATTAACGGAAATATACAATGGCAAAAATCGCTGGGTGGAAGCAGCAGTGAACAGGTCAATTCTGTGCAGCAAACTTTTGATGGCGGCTATATTATTGCAGGAACCACCGTGTCTACAGATGGCGATATTACTGTAAGCTACGGGAACAATGACTTTTGGGTAGTAAAACTCGATTCCGGCGGAAATATGCAATGGCAAAAAACGTTGGGCAATATTGGTGATAACATAGGATATTATGCGCAACAGACTTTTGATGGCGGCTATATTGCCGTGGGCACTTCTTTTAATCCTTCAAATCTTGAAAGCGGACTTCCGGATTATTGGGTTATCAAACTAAGCAATAACGGAACCATCGAGTGGGATAAATATTTTGGAGGAAGTTTTCATGACAACGCCATAACTATTCGTCAGACTCCCGAATGGGATTATATTGTTGCAGGCTGGACAGCTTCCAACAACGGACAGGTAACCAATCACCACGGTGATCTGGATTACTGGATCATAAAACTGGACAGCAGCGGAAATCTGAAGTGGGAGAAAACCCTGGGAGGCCCCAATTTCGATTACTTAACTGCTCTTGAACTGACCGCTGATAACGGGTATATTGTTTCAGGAAGTACAGGATCTACAAGTGGAGACGTTACCGGACATCATGGTATGATCGATGCCTGGGTAGTTAAATTAAGTCCGGAACAACTTGGCATTCCGGAAAATCTACAGAGGCATAAACCCAACCTCTACCCTAACCCTGCAAAAGACTTTTTCTATTTAGATCATCTGCCCCGGGAAAGTACTATTAGCATTACTGATATGTCCGGAAGAAAACTTTTCTCTCAAAAATATAACGAAGAAAAAATTAAAATCAGCACATCTGCATTCACGGAAGGAGTTTATATGGTACAGGTAAAAAACAGAGAAGAAATTATTCTTACAAAGAAAATAACAATCACCCGGTAACCCCCTTGAAAATATCATAATTACCCTTTCCCTTCAGGAAAAGTATTAAAAAACAGAAATATGTAAAATTCATACGATAATAATCAATAGATTCATGAATCTATAAAGTTTTTAATAATCAAGGCATATGTTTTGTAGGAATTCTTCAAAAAAAATATAGTCTAACATTTAAAAACTTTAATCATGGCAGAAGTAATTGCACAAGAAAAACAAGGCGGAAAGCAAAAGAAAAAAATGATCCGCGTGGACATGACTCCTATGGTAGATCTGGGATTCCTACTCATCACTTTCTTCATGTTCACCACCAATTTTACAAAACCGAATGTGATGGACCTGGGACTACCCGCAAAAGACCATAATCCTAATCCAATCCCAACTGATCCTGTAATCGGAGATCAAAACCAGATTACCTTTATTCTTGGAAAAGACAACCGCGTATTTTATCATCAGAGCAATCAGAAAGATCTGAATACAGGAAACCTGAAAGAAACAGATTTCAGTGGAATAAAAATTTCAAAGATCATTGCTGAAGCCTATAAGAAAGCTCCGGCACCCGATATATTCACTGTTATTGTAAAGCCAACGGATGAAGCCAATTACAAGAATTTTGTAGATATGCTGGACAATCTTGCTATTTCCAAAAAGGAAAGATATGGGGTTACAGATATCAAGCCCTGGGAAACAAAGGTTTACAAGGAATTAACTCAATAAAAGACAAGGGCATTTTTTAAATGCTCTTTTTTTTGACTAAATTTGAAAGGAGAAACGGATCTGCAGATAACCTGCTGTATTATTTTTAACCTTCTAAATTTTGGAATCATGCTGAACTTTGAAAGAAAAGGAAACGGAAAAGAAACGTTGGTACTTCTTCACGGATTTATGGAAAACATATCCATCTGGAGTGATATGGAACATCACCTTTCCAAAGATTTTTCACTGCTCAGAATTGACCTTCCCGGCCATGGACAGTCTGAAATTCTGGCTGAAGTTCACACCATGGAACTGATGGCTGAAGAAGTAAAAAAAGTATTGGATGATCAGCATTTAGAAAAAATACATCTTCTGGGACATTCCATGGGAGGATATACTTCACTTGCTTTTGCAGAGAAATATCCTAATTCTTTAAAAAGCCTTACTTTATTTTTCTCTACGTATTTTCCGGATGATGAAGAGAAAAAACAACAGCGAATCAAAAGCTACAGAATCATCAGGGATGCTTTCGCACACTATGCAAGAGCCGGAGTTCCCAATTTATTCAATCCAAATGAAAGGGATATCCTGGAAGGTAAAATTGAAATAGCTCTTGAAACAGCCCTTTCCACCAACAATCTGGGAGCACTTGCCTGTGTAAAAGGTATGGTGGAAAGAACCGACAAAAAACATGTCCTTGAAAACCTGGAAGCTAAAATCTTAGTACTGGCGGGTAAACATGACAATGCTGTAAAAACAGATATGATGATCAAACATCTTCCGGACAGGACCAATATCAAATCTTATATTCTTGACTGCGGACACAACGGGCATTGGGAAAAACCTGGCATCTGTGCAGAAATTATCAATACAGAACTTCTTCACAATCTTCCTAAAAAACTGGTTTTATAAAACAGGTTAACTGACAATTAAGCTGTGCATAAGAAAAAATCCTGTATATTAGTAGAGGATAATTTGGGTAATGGCTTTATTTTCATTCAAAAAAAAGAAACCACCGGCACCACCGGTTATCGGACTTACACTTTCAGGCGGAGGAATGCGTGGGATTGCCCATATCGCCGTACTGAAAGCTTTGGAAGAATACAATCTGAAACCAAACATTATTTCAGGAACCAGTGCAGGTTCCATAATTGGTGCTTTTTATTCTTTTGGAAAAACGCCGGACGAGATGATGGAAATTGTAAAGCAAACTTCTTTTTTCTCCAGGTCATCTTTAAAATTATCCAAAAACGGAATCTTCAGCTCCAATTTTATTTTGAAACTGTTCAAAGATTATTTCCCGGAAGACAATTTCAGTATTTTAAAAATTCCGATGTATGTAGCCGCAACGGAAATGACTCATGGCATTGTAGATTTCTTTTCTGAAGGAGAGCTTTTTGGGCCATTGCTTGCCTCTTCCAGTGTTCCTTTTATTCTTCCTCCGGTAAGGATCAGTGAGAAAATTTATGTGGATGGCGGCGTTCTGGATAATCTTCCCATTGAGCCTATTATGGATAAATGTAATTTTCTGATTGCTTCACATGTCAATTCCATCAGCTATGATGAATTAAGCAAAATGAGTCTGATGAAGGAATTTGACAGAATCCTTCACTTAGCCATTGCCAAGTCGGTGTATTCTAAGGCAAAATACTGTAATATATTTTTAGATCCGCCCAAAATGACCAAATACAGTCTCTTCAACAAAAGATATATGGATGAAATGTTTCAGCAGGTATACGATTACACCTGTCAGGAACTGGAAGAAAAAGGATATCGTAAAAATGTCTGATTATTCCGGAAGAATTTACAGCCCTTTCACATTCCTACAAACCTTCTTCTTTTACTTTCTCTTTAAAATTGGCTATCGTTCCTGCTAAAGAATCTAAAGACTTTCCTCCGGCTGCATTAATGTGACCTCCACCATTGAAATATTTTCTTGAGAATTGATTCACATCCACATCATCTTTGCTTCTGAAAGAAATTTTAACGAAGTCTTCATATAAATCTTCCATAAAGAATGCGGACATTTTTACGCCGGCAATACTTAAACCGTAATTCACAAAACCTTCTGTATCTCCTTTCTGGAAACCAAATTCTTTCAGTTCGTTTCTTGTCAGGCTTAAAACCGCTACGGTTCCGTCATTCACTACTTCTATTCTTCCAAGGACCAAAGCAAGCAAATGCAGACGGGAAACCGTATTGGTATCCCACGTATTGGAAGTAATCATGGCAGGATCTGCACCGTGTTCGATAAGATTAGCAATAATACGGTGGGTAGTAGCACTGGTAGAACGAAAACGGAAACCTCCTGTATCCGTCATAATTCCGGTATAAAGACATTCTGCCATATCCTGGTTCACCAGCTTTTCATCCTCCATTGCTTCAATGAAATGATAAATCATCTGTGAAGTGGCAGGAATGACTGTATCAGAATAAACAAAATCAAATTTTTCCGGCTGCTGGTGATGATCAATAAGAATTTTCTTTCCCGGAGCCTTTACCAGCCAGTCACCCAATAATCCGATTCTTGACGGGGAATTAAAATCCAGGCAGAAAATAACATCTGCTCCCGCAATCATATCCGCTGCAAGCTTTCTTTTATATTCTGCAATAATAACTTTTTTAGATTCCGGCATCCATTTCAGAAATTTCGGAAAATCATTGGGTACGATAACCTCCGCATGAATTCCTTTTGCTTTCAGATAATGTTTTAATCCAAGGCTTGAACCAATAGCATCTCCATCCGGGTTATAATGGGTAAGGATCACTATTCTGCTATCCTGGGTAAGTAATGTATTGATATCTAAAAGTTCTGCTGGTGTAAACATCCGGTGTTTATTTTTCGTTAAAATTAAAGTTTTCAAAGATAGAGCTTTTATATAAATCATTTAAATATTATTTTTGTACCGGAAAAATGGTTTTGTGATGAGGGTTTGTTAATACCCGACCAAAAAACATTACATTTAATTTTAAAAAAAGATAATTAAAGTTTGTAACTTATAAAAATTTATATATCTTTGCAACCTGAAAATTAATAGATTAATTACGATTTAAACATATAGTAATGAGTAAAAGAACATTCCAGCCATCAGAAAGAAAGAGAAGAAACAAACACGGTTTCAGAGAAAGAATGTCTACGCCAAATGGAAGAAGAGTTTTGGCTGCGAGAAGAGCTAAAGGCAGAAAGAGATTAACTGTAAGTGCTGCACGCGCTAAGAGATAATTTCTAATTATCATATACAAAACATGCTTGAGAAGATCCTTTTCAGGCATTTTTTGTTGTTAAAATTTACTAAAATTTAGGCCACATCAACATCTTTTTTCTATTTTTAGAAGTTGAAATATTTTTATAAGAAACAGCCTTTAAAATTAAATTATGCCACATACCAATATCGCCGGAGACAATATTATAAGTTTGCAACACGCAAAGATTGCGCAAAAAAACTTCACTGTTCTTTCTGATGTAAATCTTAACATTAAAAAAGGTAGATTCTGCTACCTTATCGGAAAAACAGGTTCCGGAAAAAGTTCCCTTCTGAAAACGCTTTACGGACACATTCCATTGGCATCAGGACACGGAGCTGTTGTAGGATTTGATCTGGCAAAACTAAAGCCGTCTGATATCCCTAACTTAAGAAGAAAATTAGGAATTGTATTCCAGGATTTCCAGTTGCTTTCAGACAGAACGGTTGAAAAAAACCTGAAGTTTGTTCTTGAAGCAACAGGATGGAGTGATAAAGTAAAAATGGAAGACCGTATCAACGAGGTGTTGGGAAGCGTGAACATGAAAAGCAAAAAGCACAAAATGCCTCACGAACTTTCCGGAGGAGAACAGCAGCGTATTGCCATCGCAAGAGCCCTTCTGAACCACCCGGATCTTATCTTAGCGGATGAGCCGACCGGAAACCTTGACCCTGAGACTTCCAATGAAATTATGACATTATTAAAGCAGGTTGCCCTTGAAAATGGCGCTGCAGTAGTAATGGCAACACACGATTATCATATGATTCAGAACTTCCCTGGTGAAGCCATCAGATGTGAAGACGGAAAAGTTTCTGTATTGGATACTTCAGAATTATTCGAATAAGAATAAAAAAAACAAGAAGGTCAGAAATAACTAACTTCTAATCTAATTTCTAAACTCTTTATTTAAAAACATGAAACTCTTTGGTGAGTTCAAGATATTGGTCCGAGTATTGTCTCGGACTTTTTTCTATCACAAAATCAGATTCGCTGGTTTCTTTTTCTTGTGAGGAAAACTCAAGAATCAATCTTTTTGCCTTTGCATTTTCAATTCCTCTGATATTAATTTTCCTGTTCAGATGCAGGTTATTTTCTTTACCTATTGAAACAAAAGTTCCTCCTGCTTCTACAGGTATGATTACGGAAAAGATCCCGTTGCCTGTAAGCAATTCTGCTACCCTGCTGATTAATTGTCTGAAGTTCAATTCCACAGTCTGGCGCGCAATCTTATCTTTTTCAGATCCTGATTCTTCAAAATACGGAGGATTGGACACAATAAGATCAAAACGATCTACCGTTTCAAAAGTTTTAAAGTCCTGATGACTGTTTTTCAACCTGGCACGAAAAGGAGAATTTTCAAAATTGAGCCGGGTAAGTTTTGTAGCATCCTCATTAATATCCAATCCCAAAAAGCCGGCCTGAAGATTTCTTTGCGCCAGCATAAGAGAAATCAATCCGGTTCCGGTTCCGACTTCCAAAACATGGGAAGCATGTTCAACGTAAGCCAAAGCTCCAAGAAGAACTCCGTCTGTTCCTACCCGAAAGACGTCTTTAGACTGCTGAATTTGAAATTGTTTAAATGTAAAAGGCTTCACTATAAATTAGTAGGCAGTGTAATAATGAATGTAGACCCCTTTCCTACTTCTGATTTCACAGAGATCTCACCTTTATAATCCTCAATCATTTTTCTCACCATAGACAGACCAAGCCCCATTCCACTGCTTTTAGAAGTAAAATTCGGTTCAAAGATTCTTTCGTACATATTTTCAGGAATCCCGACTCCGTTATCCTGAACAGAGATAATGACTCTTCTCTGGTGCTGTTCGACATCTACATTGATGATCAGTTTTCTCTTATCGCTTTCCGCCTGCTTTGCATTTGTAACAAGGTTTGTGATAATTCTGGAAAGATAAATTCTGTCCATATTGATCATAATATTCGTCTTGTTGGCATGCATGAAAATACTGTCATCATTGAATACACGGAGAATATCTTCAACTTCCGTATTCAGATTGATCACTTCATTATTTTTTTCAGGAAGCTTTGCAAATTCCGAGAATGCCGAAGCTACGGTAGCAATCAGATCAATCTGATCCACAATAGTCTTACTCATCTGCTTTACCCTTTCTCTGATATTCGGATCTTCGGGATCAAATTTTCTTTCAAAATTCTGAATCGTCAGCTTCATTGGCGTCAATGGATTTTTCACCTCATGAGCCACCTGCTTGGCCATTTCTCTCCATGCTTCTTCAGATGCTTTGAATCTAAGTCTTTCTTTCTGATCCTGAATCTGTAAAATCATCCTGTTATAAGCCCTTGCCAAAGCATTAAGCTCATCATTCTTATAATATCTGATAGGACGCATTTCGTTTTCAAACAAGGTAATACGGGTAATCATATCAGAGAATTTCGTAATGGTTTTCGCCAGGCTATTAGAAGTCACCCAACTGATCCATATACTGAAAAGAATAAGGAAGATATCTACTAAAAGAATATATTTTACATACTGATGAAGAACTTCAAGGTAAGCAGATTCATTATGGTATAAAGGAATATAAACAATTCCGATAGGCTCAAGCTCATTGTTTTTCAGCAAAAGATAGGAAGAGGTAAGCTTTGCATCCTTAGCTGCATCATAATTCACCATGTCTACTCTTGCGTCAGTAGACAGAATCTTGTTGATGATTTCTATAGGAATTGTTTTCTGCTCAATTAATCCTTCGTCTTTGTTGGAAAGCAAATAGTTTCCTTTCAGATCATAAATAAAAATGTCGTGCTGGTTGATATCCGCTATTTCAAAGATTTTATTCCCCAAAACCTCCGGAAGATCTTTTGTCTCAATAAGTTTCTGGCTTACCGCATAGTCCAGATATCGCATTACAGCATTGGTTTTATCCTGCATATCGATATTACTCTGCTGTAAAGAATGATTTCTCAATACAAAGTAAGGAACAAGTGATGTAGCAACCACACTTAAAAAACATACCAGCAGGAAACCGAAAAACACACGATTCCTTAAGCTATATCCTTTATACTTATTTATTGACATTCTACTTTTTAATTAACCTAGCAATATACTTACCAATGATATCAAATTCCAGGTTTACTTTGTCACCAATTTTCAAATGTTTCATATTCGTAAATTCCCAGGTATAAGGAATAATAGCTACGGAAAACTGATTATCTTCACTTTTAGCAACAGTAAGACTGATTCCGTTTACAGTAATGGATCCCTGAGGTACCGTTACAAAGCTTCCGTCATTATCATACTTCATGGTAATAAAATAGCTTCCGTCTTTATTTTCAATACTCACCACTTCACCGGTTTTATCAACATGTCCCTGAACAATATGACCATCGAGTCTTCCATCCATTTTCATACAGCGTTCAAGGTTGACAACGGTTCCCAATTCCCATTTTCCAAGGTTGGTTTTTTCCAATGTTTCATTGATTGCCGTCACCACATAATGATTGTCTTTTATTTCAACAACTGTAAGACAACAGCCGTTGTGCGCAAGGCTTTGATCAATTTTCAGTTCATTTGTAAAAGGGCAGGTCAGGGTAAAATCTATATTGCTTCCTTTTTCTTCAATCTTCTCAATAACACCAACTGCTTCAATAATTCCTGTGAACATATTATTTTTTGCTAAATTTGTAAATTATAATCTTCAAAGATAATCAAAATGAGCCCAAAAAACCATAAAGTACGAGTAGGAATTTCAATCGGTGATTTCAACGGCATCGGTCCGGAGATCATTATGAAGTCTCTGAAAGACAAAACCATTACAGATTTTTTCACACCTGTAATTTTTGGTTCGGGAAAATTATTCACTTATCAGAAAAATATTTTCAAGCTGAATCTTAATTTCAACTATGTGAATGAACCTTCGCAGGGACAGGCAGGGAAACTCAATATGGTGAACCTTACCAAAGAAAACGTGAATGTAGAACTGGGAGTTCCTACTGAAGAATCTACAAAGATGGCCATTGATTCTCTGGAAGCAGCTACTGAAGCTTTGATGAAAGGAGATATTGACGTTCTGGTAACCGCTCCGATCAACAAGGATGAAATGGTAAAGATGGGTTTCAAACATGCAGGACACACAGGATATTTTGAAGAGAAATTCAATAAAAAAGGATTAATGTTCCTTGTTACCGAAGATCTTAAAGTGGCTGTTTCCACACATCATATCCCAATTGCAAAGGTGGCTGAAAATATTTCCAAGGAAAAAATAAAGAAACAGATCCGAGTTTTAAACCAGACGCTGATAGAAGATTTCTGCATCCAAAAGCCTAAAATTGCGGTGCTGGGATTAAATCCTCACGCAGGAGATGGCGGGGTTATCGGAAATGAAGAAATCGAGATCATCAGCCCAGCTATTAAAGAACTTTCTGACAACGGAATACTGGCATTCGGGCCTTTTCCTGCAGACAGTTTCTTCCAGCCGGGCAAATACAAAAATTTCGATGCTGTTTTAGCGATGTATCATGACCAGGGACTGGCTCCCTTCAAAACATTAGCGTATGAAGAAGGAGTAAATTATACGGCGGGACTTCCTTTCATCAGAACATCTCCGGATCATGGAGTTGCTTATGACATTGCAGGAAAAAATATGGCTGATGAGCAAAGTTTTACAGAAGCAATCTTTACTGCTATTAAGGTTTTCAAAAACAGAAGTGAATACAGCGAACTGATGAGCGACCGCCTGCAGCCTAGAAAAATGGCTGTAGACAACGGAATAGATGAAGATCTACCGGAGGAAACTGAAGCATAAATCTTTAAAACAAATTTTAAATTAATTTGTTTCAGATTTTATTTGTTATTATAAAAAAAATGCATATTTTTGCACACTCATTTTATGGACAAGTTAAGAAACTATGACGTAAGCTTTTCCGGACTTAAAAACGGAAGACACGAGTTCAAGTTTGAGATAGATAAAACGTTCTTTCAATTATTTGACACTGAGCAGGAATTTACAAATCCTAGAATAGAAGTGAATGTATCGCTTGATAAACACACTACTTTTCTAGAATTTGAGATTAAAATTAATGGATTAGTTGAATTGGTTTGTGATATCACCAATGAAAATTTCGACTATCCTATTGAGAATGAAATCAAGATTTTGGTGAATTTCGGGGAAGAATATGATGACAGCAATGAAGATGTGATTACGATTCCTACCGGAGAGCATGCTTTCAATGTAGCACATTTGATTTATGAAAATGTAATGCTTTCTATCCCTATGAAAAAGATTTCACCGAATGTAAGTGATGAAGATCTTAAAATTCTTGACCAGTTCAGTCCTAAAGATATTGAGGTAACTGAAGAAGAAGAACATGAAAGTGACCCGAGATGGGATGCTTTAAGAAAATTAAAAGACAATAATTAAATAGAATAATTTAAATATGATGAGATGATGAATCTCATCGCTCATCAATTAAAAAAGTTATTAGAAAATGGCACATCCAAAGAGAAGACAGTCGTCTACAAGAAGAGATAAGAGAAGAACTCACTACAAAGCTGTAGTTCCTCAATTAGCTAAAGATGCAACAACAGGAGAGCTTCACCTATACCACAGAGCTCACTGGCATGAAGGAAAATTATACTACAGAGGTAAAGTAGTATTGGAAAAAGAAGTAGCTGCTACTGAAGAAAACTAAGAGTCGCTTTTCGCTGAAAAAGCCTCATTTTAATACAAAAACCGCCCAATTTTGATAAAATTTGGCGGTTTTTTGTTGTTTTTTACGTTTTTTTGGTATCTTTGGCATCAAATCAAATATCAAATTTATGGACATTAAAGACATACAAAATCTTATCAAGTTTGTATCTAAGGCTGAAGTTTCAGAAGTGAAGTACAAAACTAAAGATTTCGAAATCACTATTAAAACTCCATTAGCTGGAAGCGATGCTGTTTATGCACAGCCTGCAGTATACCACACTGCACCGCAAGCGGTAGCTGCTCCGGCACCTGTTGCAACTCCGGCTGCTCCTGCTGCTGAAAAAGCTGAAGCTGCATCTGATGACAGCAAATATGTAACAATCAAATCTCCAATGATTGGTACTTTCTATAGAAAACCATCTCCTGATAAAGATGTATTTGTAAATGTAGGTGACGAAGTTTCTGTTGGTAAAGTAGTTTGCGTTATTGAAGCAATGAAGCTATTCAACCAGATTGAATCTGAAATCAGCGGAAAAATTGTTAAAATTTTAGTTGACGACGCTACGCCTGTAGAGTATGACCAACCTTTATTCTTAGTAGATCCATCTTAATTAAAATATTGATTAATGATGATTGATAATTGATGATAAAGTCAATTTCAAATTTCAAATTTTCAAATTTCAAATCGTATTAAGATGTTCAAAAAAATATTAATAGCCAATCGTGGCGAAATTGCAATGCGTATTTTACGTACTTGTAAAGAAATGGGGATCAAAACCGTTGCAGTATACTCTACTGCTGACAAAGACAGTCTTCACGTAAGATTTGCTGATGAAGCAGTATGTATTGGTCCTGCAATGAGTAAAGACTCGTATCTTAAAATCCCTAACATTATTGCGGCAGCGGAAATTACCAATGCTGACGCTATTCACCCAGGTTACGGATTTTTATCTGAAAATGCTAACTTCTCAAGAATCTGCCAGAAGAACGGTATCAAATTTATTGGTGCTTCTCCTGAACAGATTGAAAAAATGGGAGATAAAGCAAACGCTAAGGCTACTATGAAAGCAGCAGGTGTACCTTGTGTACCAGGTTCTGACGGATTGATCGAATCTTATGAACACGCTGTAAAGATAGCTGAAGAAACAGGATATCCGGTAATGATCAAAGCTACCGCAGGTGGTGGTGGAAAAGGAATGAGAGCTGTCTGGAAAGCTGAAGACCTTAAAGATCACTGGGAATCTGCTATTCAGGAAGCTGTAGCTGCCTTTGGAAACGGAGGTATGTATATGGAAAAACTGATTGAAGAGCCAAGACACATCGAAATTCAGGTTGCTGGTGACCAATTCGGAAAAGCGTGCCACCTTTCTGAAAGAGACTGTTCTGTACAGAGAAGAAATCAGAAATTAACTGAAGAAACACCTTCTCCTTTCATGACAGACGAACTTCGTGAGAAAATGGGGGAAGCTGCTGTAAAAGCTGCGGAATTCATTGGATATGAAGGGGTAGGAACAATCGAATTCCTTGTAGACAAGCACAGAAATTTCTATTTCATGGAAATGAATACAAGAATCCAGGTAGAACACCCTATTACTGAACAGGTAATTGACTATGACCTGATCAGAGAACAAATTCTTCTTGCTGCAGGAACTCCTATTTCAGGAATCAACTATTATCCTAAGTTACACTCCATCGAGTGCAGAATCAACGCAGAAGACCCATATGCAGATTTCAGACCGTCTCCGGGGAAAATCACTGGATTAAATATTCCTGGCGGACACGGAATCAGAGTAGACACTCACGTGTATTCCGGATATACAATCCCTTCTAACTACGACTCTATGATTGCTAAGCTTATCACTACGGCTCAGACCCGTGAGGAAGCTATTGCAAAAATGAGACGTGCTCTTGAAGAATTCTATATTGAAGGAGTAAAAACAACTATTCCTTTCCACAGACAGCTGATGGATAATGAAGATTATCTTTCAGGAAACTATACTACAAAATTCATGGAGGATTTTGTAATGGATAGAAAATACGATAATCACTAAGATTATTTTATATACAAATTAAAACTGCCTCAAAAGGGGCAGTTTTTTTATTTAAATCCATCAATGATTCTGCCAGTCGACATGCCATAAAAACCAATAAATCAATCCCTTACTAATCGTTAATAAAAATTAATAAACAATCAGAAAATAAAATTCTGCCGGCTTAAAGATATAATACCTAAAACAAGCAATCAACAAAGAAAATATTTTCTGATACGATATTATTCCACCCTAAAATCTACTTCAATTTTCCCCCGGAACGATACTGGGTATTTGTTTATGCATATCATTAATATTGTGTAAATTTGTAAAAAACAACAATATGTCAACAGCAGAACAAACAAAAAACTCACAGTATTTTATTGACCTTGAAGACAAACATGGAGCGCACAACTATCACCCCCTTCCAGTAGTTCTGGACCGTGGAGAAGGTGTTTTCGTTTGGGATGTGGAGGGCAAAAGGTACTATGATTTTCTTTCAGCATATTCTGCTGTGAACCAGGGACACTCTCATCCAAAAATCGTAGGAGCCCTGGTAGAACAGGCTCAAAAACTGGCGTTAACTTCAAGAGCTTTCTACAACTCTAAATTAGGAGAGTATGAGCAGAAAATAACCACGCTTTTCGGGTTTGATAAAGTTTTACCAATGAATTCCGGAGCTGAAGCTGTGGAAACAGCGGTAAAATTAGCCAGAAAATGGAGTTATGAAGTAAAAGGAATTGCAGAAAATGCAGCGAAAATTATCGTTTGCGAAAACAATTTCCACGGAAGAACAACCACTATTGTTTCTTTCTCCAATGATCCGGATGCTAACCAAAACTACGGACCTTTTACACCAGGATTTATCAAAATTCCTTATAACGATATCGCTGCATTGGAAGAAGTATTAAGCAGAGAAGCAGGAAATATTGCAGCATTCTTAGTAGAACCAATTCAGGGAGAGGCCGGAGTGTATGTTCCGGATGAAAACTTCCTTAAAAATGCTTTTGAACTATGTAAAAAACACAATGTTCTTTTCATTGCTGATGAAGTTCAGACAGGTATTGCAAGAACAGGAAGACTGATTGCCTGCCACCATGAAGAGGTACAACCGGATATCCTGATCTTAGGAAAAGCACTTTCAGGAGGTATGTATCCGGTATCCGCTGTTTTAGCGAATGACAACATTATGAATGTTATCAAACCGGGACAGCACGGTTCCACGTTTGGAGGAAATCCTATTGCATGTGCCGTAGCAGTAGCAGCATTGGACGTAGTAGCTGACGAAAAACTGTCTGAAAGAGCACAAGAATTAGGAAAGCTTTTCAGAGCTGAAATTGAAAAGCTGATCGAAAAAACAGACCTTATTACCAAAGTAAGAGGAAAAGGCCTTTTAAATGCTATCCTGATCAATGATACTCCTGAAAGTTCTACGGCATGGAATCTTTGCTTACAATTAAAAGAAAACGGATTGCTGGCAAAGCCTACCCATGGAAACATCATCAGACTTGCACCGCCATTGGTCATTACAGAAGAACAATTGCTGGATTGCGTGAAGATTATTGAAAAAACTATTCTTGAGTATAAATAAACCGATATTCATCGGGTATTTTAATATGATCAACACTATTTGAACTGTTGATTTCCGGAAAAGATTAATGGGTATGGTAGTTAAAAACCATACCCTTAATGTATCTCATCAATACATGTGTTTCCCGGATCTACCCTCAGCAATTACTTCAAAAAAGCATAAAAAAATCATATTTTTTAACTTTTTAAAAATTTAGGAATTGTATTTGCTATATACATCCGAATACTATAATGTGCAATCTTCAAAGGTGGCATTTTTTTGAATTCTGCATAATAGAGATAAATGACAAAGATTGGTCTATAAAATTCAAATTTAAACTTATCTTTGAAAGATTAAAACTATTTAGAATGACCTTAAGAGAGATAGCGCCTATTTCCTTATTAAACAAAACGTTGTGATGAATATAAGTGGTTTAATCATAACATATAATGAAGAAAAAAATATACAGGATGTCCTTGAGTCTTTTGATTTTTGTGATGAAATAATTGTGGTAGACTCTTTTAGTACGGATAAAACTGTAGAAATTGCAAAGAAATTCCCCCATGTAAAAGTGATTCAGAATAAATTTGAGGACTTTACAAAGCAGAGAAATTTAGCTCTTGATCATGCAACCAACGACTGGGTATTATTTTTGGATGGTGATGAAAGAATTACTCCGGCCCTGAAGCAGGAAATTATCGTTGAGCTGAACAAACCCGGGCAAAAGGATGCCTATTATTTTTACAGGAAATTCTTTTTTGCCCAGAAACCGATTCACTTTTCAGGAACACAGTCTGATAAAAACTTCAGGCTATTCAGAAAATCGAAGGCCAGATATATGGCGGGAAAAAAGGTACATGAAACTCTGGAGGTTAACGGAACCATCGGAATTTTAAAAAATAAATTACTCCATTACTCCGTTTCAGATTATGAATCTTACAGAAAAAAAATGATTCATTACGGAGTTTTAAAGGGTAAAGAACTGGCTGCAAAAGGGAAAAAGTACAGTGTTTTGGTTCAATATCTTAAAACAGCTTTTAAATTCTTTAAGGCCTATATAATGAGACTGGGTATTTTGGACGGAAAAGAAGGGTATCAGTTATCTTACCTTCAATCTTTAAGCGTTTATGAAACCTATGAATCATTAAAAAAAGAGCAAAATTAGTTAAATGAAGATTTGTATCATTAGTTATGATTTTTGGGATTATGATAAGTATATTGTTGAGACATTATGCAAAAGAGGTATTGATGCTCATCATATAAAGATCAGTAGCGTTACTCATTCCAACTTCAATGAAAGAGCTGTAAATGCTTTAAGCAAAACTTTTTTAAATAAAAATCTCAAGACTGAAAAAAGACAGAAATACGTTCTGGATTCTCTGGAACAATTAGGCCATCAGGATCAGATTCTGGTGATGAATCCGGATACATTTGATCTTTCTACTCTCAAAAAAATTAGAAAATATACAGATCGTCTGGTGACTTATCTTTATGATAATCTTGAAAGAGTTCCTGTAGAAGATAAGCTATATCTTTTTGACAAAGTATTCTCATTCGACTATATTGACGTCAAAAAGCACGGGTTCGAAAAGTTAACAAACTATATTTATCTTCCCCATTGTTCACAGGAAATCCAACAGCCTGAAATGGATCTTTTCTATATCACATCGTATGATAACAGAAGGGTTTCCCTGATAAAGTTACTGGCCAAAAAACTGATTGAACAGGGATTAAAATTCCAGATCATGATCATCGGAAAAAAATCATGGAAACATCAGCTCACGAATATTTTCATGACGGTTCCCAAAAATCTTTTTCTGATTTTCAGCATCAAAAAGATTCCGCACAACGATCTTCCAAAATATTATAAGAACTCAAAAGTTCTACTGGATCTGATGCGCGAAGGGCAATATGGCCTCAGCTTTAGAGTTTTTGAAGCCATGTCTCTGGAAAAGAAAATCATTACTGATAATGAAGCCATTAAAACGTATGATTTTTACAATCCCAATAATATTTTGATTTTAAACAAAAATATTAGTAATCTTAACAAATCTTTTTTTAAAACACCCTACGAGAAAATCCCAGAAGAAATCTATTACAGATACACTTTGGATAGTTGGGTGAATAAAGTTTTTGAACTTGATACTAAAAACTGACAAATGGGAATCTTAAAAAAAATAAAAAAACACTTCGAAAGAAAAGAAAAACTTAAATATCTTCAGTCTAAGGATATCGTCAACATTAATCTGTATAACGATTCCCAAAAAACGATTTTGTTTGCATCAAGAGATTTCCCTGCCCATGATAAAGAATCCGGGGCTAACAGACTGAAAGAACTTATATTTATTTACAAAGAATTAGGATACAACTGCATTATATTTGCTCCCCATATGTTTGAAGACGATTCTTATGTGAAGTTTTATCAGCAGCACAATGTTATCGTTTACATAGAGAACACTAAGTACAGGAATATCTATGATTTCCTGCTTTCTTTTAAAAAGATAGATTACGTTTGGTTCAACGGGCCTCTGGCTCTGAACCTTTTTTATAAAAAAATGAAGGCTGTTTTACCTTCTGCCAAATTTATTTATGATATGGTGGATATTCATTTTTTAAGGTTTAAAAGAGCGATAGAACTGGAACCGACCCGTATTTCTTTAAAGAAAAATTATAAACATTTTTTCCGTCTGGAAACAGTTGTTGCACCACAACTGGATTATATCATTGCCATATCTGATAAGGAGAAAGCAATTATGAGCCAGTATGCAGATAAAAATAAGATCATTACAGTATCTAATATTCATTATCCCAAAATTGATATTTCTGAAAGAAAACGTTTCAGTGAAAGCAAAGGAATTACCTTCATCGGATCTATCCACGAGCCAAATATTGATGCGGTAAAGTTTCTCTATGAAAAAATAATGCCTATCGTCTGGAAAACCAATCCTGAGCTGGAAGTAAGCATCATCGGGAATGTTGCTGAAAAACTTGATCTTAAACTATTTCCTAAGTTTAAATTTTTAGGCTTTGTGGAAAGCATTGAAGAGCATTTTATGAATTCCAGAATTATGGTGGCGCCTTTAAGATTTGGAGCGGGTGTAAAAGGGAAAATCGGACAGGCATTCGAATATTTCTTGCCTGTAATCACAACAGATATCGGAGCGGAAGGAATGAGCCTCACCAACCATAAAAATGTATTGATAGCGAATGATGAAAATAGTTTTGCTCAGGCAATTCTTCAATTAAGTAATGATGAAGAGCTTTGGAATACATTAAGTCAAAATTCTATTGACAGTCTGAAACCATTTTCCATTGAGTCCGTAAGTTCTACTTTGAAAAAAATTTAATTAAGAATGGATAATTCTTTATTTTTAATCAGCATTATTGTTCCGTGCTACAACGCTTCTTATTATGTAAAAGAAGTACTCGAAAGTATACAGAGCCAAACTCATTACAATATTGAATGTATTATTATTAATGATGGTAGTACAGATAATACTCTTGAAATTATCAATTGTTTTTCAGACGAAAGATTCCATGTATACAACCAGAAAAACAAAGGTCTTTCCGATACTCGAAATTTCGGGTTGGAAAAAGCCTCCGGAGATTTTATTTTTTTCTGTGACAGTGATGATCTTCTTCCTTCTAATGCCTTGGAATCACTCATATCCGAGTATACAGGTAAAGAGGATATTATTGTGGGAAAAACATCAACCTATTCATGGGAAGAGAAACGAAACGTTTCATTCTTACCTCAGCCTAAAGAAAAACAACGCTTAGAAAATAAAAATACGGAAGTCCTGCTTAAGAATATAGCGGAAGGCTTAAGTCCAATTGCTCAGAATAAATTATATAAGTCTTCATTTTTAAAAGAAAATAATCTCACCTTTTTAAGTGGAATTTATCACGAAGATGAATTATGGTTCTTTGAAACGATGTTCCAGGCAAAGAATGTTGTCTTTATTCCTGATATTACTTATTTGTACACTATCGACAACGCACAGTCCATCACTAAAAAGAACAGTGATAAAAATCTTTTAGGATATCTGAGTGTTATTCAAACGATATATAACAACTACTATTTACAATATCCTGAACAAAGCAATATTGCCTATTATATTGCCTATTTAAAGAAAATTATTATTGGAAATTACAAACACCATTCAAATTATTCCAATACAGCAATTCATAAGATGGAAACGGTATTCAAAGAAGTTAATCCTAAATTCAATGATAATATTTCATTGAAAAGTATTGAGAAAAAATATTTCCGGTATATTAATACCCTCAGTTTAAAAGATGCTGAGACCATAAAAAAAGAATATTTTAATAATCCCGTCAACAGTCTCAGAAAATACTACAAAATATTAATATTCAGTATCCTTAACTTAAATTAACAAAGTGAAAAAAAAAACATTTCTTTTGGTAATGCCTGATTATTCCGATTTTCCAAAGCTATTTTTAGAAAACTTGGAGAAGGAAGGTTTTGAACCCTATTTAATCACAGACAATGTTTCAAGATTCAAATACAAAGGCTCTGAAAGCATAAAAAATTTTTTCATTAAAAATATTCTTAGAAATAAAGAGTATAAACAAAATCTTATTAAAAAGCACTTTCTCGATGAGCTGAATAAAAACCTTTCGGCCATTACGGAAGAATTGGATTATGTCCTGGTGATTCGTCCGGACAATTTCCCAATTTCATTTATAAAGAATCTAAAAAGTAAAACCCGAAAATTAATTGCTTATCAATGGGATGGCATTGATAAATTTCCCGAGATCAGAAACTATTTCAATTTATTTGATATCTTCTTTTGTTTTGAAAAGGCCGAATCTCAGCCCAATATTCAACCTATTACTAATTTTTATTTTGATCACCTTCCTTCTTCTGAAAAAAAATATAATGCAGAAAAGCCTAAGCTTTACTTTGTAGGTTTATATTGGAAAAGCCGTGAAGAAAAAATTAACCGGTTTATTGATGAAGTCTCAGGTTTATCTATTGAACTTTCTATTTTCATTCAATATTTTCAGGAACCTGAAACGAAAAATGATAAAATACAATATATTCAAAACAGAATCAGTTTCCAAGAAAATCTGGATCTTGTAAAAAGCTCAGACATTCTTTTGGATTTTGTTGATCCATTACACAACGGACTTTCCATTCGTTTCTTTGAAGGAATGTACTATAAGAAGAAAGTAATTACAGATAATGTGATGGTTAAAAAATACGATTTTTACCATCCTGATAATATCTTTGTTGTGGAAAATAATAATTATAAAAATATTGAACAGTTTCTAAAAAAACCTTATTTTACATTATCAGATGACATTGTAAAGAAATATGGTTTCAGTAATTGGATCAAAAAAATCATAACATAGAAATAAGCTTTATTGATAAAAGCCTTCTTTATTTAATCTTTAAATCCTAAATAATTTATAATATTATTGATATTCTTTTCCTGTTGCGCAACTGAGAACTTAGCCAGTGGTAGTGCGCTGTTACTATGAATTGTTTTCCACAAATTTTCATCGTAATATAGTTCCAATATCTTATTTGCGAAATGCTGCGGATCTTCATTGGAAACAAGGGCTGTTTTCTGATCTTCAAGATCCATTCCTTCCGCCCCAATTGATGTAGTGACTACGGGTAGCCCAAACTCCAGAGCCTGCCCTATCTTTCCTTTCACTCCAGCTCCATATCGTAGCGGAGCAACAAATATTCTCGAATTTTCAAACCAGTAGTCCACACTCTTCTGATAGCCTAATATCTGAAACTTCTCAGAATTATATTTTCCTTTAATCTCTTCGGGAAAATGTGGCCCCAAAATATATACTTTAATAGAATCGTCTTTAGCCCAAACTAAAGGCATTATATCTTCATACAAAAACTTCACGGCATCCATATTGGGCATGTGATAGAAACCTCCAATGAATAAAATACCTTCCCGAACAGAATAGTCCATATCCCTGCATTCTACAGGTTCATGAATATTACTAACAGTAAAGATCTTTTCATTTTTGATCCCTTGGCCTGAGACAATTTTCTTTTCTTCATCACTGATGGAAATAACCACATCTGACTTCTGCATTCCAAAATATTCCTTTTCCTTAAAGAATCTCATCTCTTTTTTACGGGACTTTGTTACTTCAATATATTTGTTTTCTCTCTCCATTCTTAGATAATGAAGATCCACCATATCATAAATAATCTTCTTTCCGGAGATCTCATTTTTAATTTTCCCATACCAAAAATCAAATCCAATTGGTCTGAAAATCCAAACAATATCAACATAATGAAGAGCTTCTTTCACTTGATCCAAAACTCTTACAATTTTGTTCTGAGCATTTACATAGTCTTTACAAACTTCCACACCAATGCTCCGAAAAAAATCAACGTAAACCTCATCCTCTTGGTTGGGCTGCTGAATCCCTAAAATAACTCTATGATTATTTTTTTGCAGAATCTTTACAATTTCAAGAAACCTTCTTGAGCCAGAATCCTTATCAGGTTGTGGCATACGTTCCTCCAGAATAAGAATATTTGGTTTTTTATAAAACCTATTAATATTATTTCTTCCTTCATTATCCAGAAACCTTGAATCAGTAAAATACGAATCCCATCTATTCATAAAGACAGTTCTGTTTTTCTGAAGCAAAAGTTCCTTTCCATTATCTTTTCCGGTATAAGAAACATTTTCAAAATGAACAATTTCCGATTTAGGCTGATAATAAATATCCAGATTCTGCTCATATTTCAAACGTTGGCATAGATCTGTTTCTTCGTAATAGGCAGGTAAAAAAGCTTCATCCAAAAGATTAAGTTTTCCATCTGTGTCAGTTCTATGTAATAACAAACTACATCCTGAACAATAATCTACTTTTCTTAAAAAGTTATATTTTGGAGTATCAATAGCTTCACCCCTTCCTAGATTGACAATTTCGGTCTTATTAAAAATAAGACAGCCTGCCTCTTGCAATGTATTGTCTGCAAATACCATTTTAGAGCCAACAGCACCTACATTTTTATTGTTGTTAAAAACCTCCAACAGACTGGACAGATAATTTTCCTGAACTTCTACGTCATTGTTTAATAAATAAACATATTTTCCTCTTGCCTTCCGAATTCCTTTATTTATATTTCTTAAAAATCCTAAATTTTCAGTATTATTAATAATTGTAATTCCGGGAATTGTATCCAGATACTTTAAAGTTTCATCTGAGCTATTATCATTGATAATAATAATTTCTTTTGATACGTCTTTATCATATTGCTCAATTGTATATAGACAATTAAGAGTATATCTTATCTGATTATAAACAGGAATTATGATAGAAACTTCTGGCTCATTTTCAAAAATAAAGTCAAATGTATGTTTTTTAAAAAAGTCTAGTTCAAAATGATTGATCTTCAGTTTTCTCTTATTATTGATAAAATTTCGATCCTTTATTTTATTTTTAAAAAACCTTTTAATTCCCATTTTAAATTTATTATTTTGTCTTGCCTTTTAGAAAAACAAAATTAAGCATTTATTGTAAACTATGAGAGTAATAAGTTGGTTATCTTTTGTCCATGGAGCACAAGAAATTTACTCCTGTTTATCTAGATTTATCGACTAATCAACAAAAGCAGTAATGTCTAAATAAAACCAAAAGCTTTAATGATATAGATTTCGCTAATCAAAAAATATCGCAAAAAATTGTATTCAAAAAGAGTCATTTCATTATGAAAAAAAGAAAGATATATTTCATTTGCCCATCGGTTTCTGTACCTTTTGGGGGTATAAAACAAATTTATAAATATGTAAATATTTTAAACAACCATGGTTATAATGCTACTGTTTTATTAAAAAAAAAGAGAAAAAGAGACAATATCTGGTATCGTGATACAAAAATATCTTATCATTATGAACTTTTAAAAAACATAGAAAATAGTAACAACTCTAAAGAACATAAAAATAGTTTTTATGAAAGATTAAAACTGTTCTATAACAATTTATTTTCACATCCCATAGAGAAAGATGCGCTATTTGTTTTTCCGGAAATATATGGAAAATCATTCCATAAAACTATTCCCAATCATCAGTACGTAATACTTAACCAGAATTGCTACTACACCTTTCAGGGGTATGGATTTGATTATAATGAAAAAAATCCTTATCTAGATAAAAATTGTTTAGGAACTATTGTAGCATCAGAAAATGCACAAAAGTATTTTAATGTTGTATTTCCTACTCTTAGTCTATATAGAGTCCGTTTAGGGATTGATACCCATATTTTCAGTTTTGAAAATAAAAAAAAGAAAAAAATTGCTTTTATGCCAAGGAAACTTGCTGAGGATTCTTTACAAGTTATTAATATTTTAAAAGCGCGAAAAAAGATGGATGATTGGGAGTTTTTCCCAATTGACAATATGGATGAACAGGAAGTTGCAAAACATTTAAAAGAATCCGTATTTTTTTTAAGCTTCAATCATAGAGAAGGCTTTGGGCTTCCTCCTATAGAAGCTATGTCTTGTGGATGTTTTGTAATAGGTTACTCTGGACAAGGAGGAAAAGAATATTTTAAAGAAGAATTTTCTTGTCTGGTTGAAGAAGGTAACATTATTGATTTTGTTGAAAAAATAGAAAGCCACGCATTAGAATATCATGAGAATCCGACTCTTTTTTCTGAAAAAGGGAAAATAGCGTCACAATTTGTTATGAAAAATTATTCCCTGGAAAATGAAACACAAGATTGGATCGGTACGTGGAAAAAAATAATTTCCCAATGCTAGAGTACGATATTCTTTACAAAAGAAACGCTATGTTAGGACGAGACAAACTGCATAAAAAAAGCTAGCCTTTCGGCTAGCTTTTTTATACTTAACTTTTTTTATTAAATTATTATTTTTTATTTGCCCAAACAACACTGCCGTTGTTATTGTAAATCACAATATTTCCATCATTCTGAACTGAAAGTCTTTCAATATTTGATGAGCTTATACCTGTACTGTAAACAGGTCTATGCGAAGAATCATAGACCACCAGATTTCCATCTTCCTGAAAAATAGCGGTTCTTCCACTTCCTGCGGTTGCCGAAGACCAGATATCTTTGTTAGTTCCGTCACTATACATTACCAAATTACCATCTGTCTGGAAAATTAAATAATAATTATAGTTTTCAGAAAATATCTTTTGTCCTTTTACAAATCTAAATCCTTTGTAAATATTACCATTATTATAACGTCCTGTATTAGAACCTCCATTTCCACCGAAATTGTTTCCGTTAGAACCTCCCTTGGAAGACCACAATGCATTTCGTCTTCTGTTATAAATTACAAGATTACCATCATCCTGCATCTCAAGGTTGCCTGCATTTTTGTTGGTTGTATTGCTACTGAATAAGGGTCTGTTTGAAGAATTATAAACAACAAGGTTACCATCTTCCTGAAAAATGGCTCTCGAACCATTACCCTGAGTCCTGGAACTCCATTCCGGCTGATTCTGATCATTATAAACAACCAAATTTCCATCGTTTTGAAAAATCAGAAAGTGCTGATCATTTTGGGAATAGTACCTTCTATCCTTTACCAGATTAGTGCCTAGTGTAATATTTTGAGCCATTATACAAATTCCTGCCAATAGCCCAAACATTGCTAATAAATGCTTTCTCATAAGTTTATGTTTTTTATTTCTTCATGTAAAGATAAATAATAAAAATCATACTTCCTATTCCCCATTAAAATTAGTTGTAAAAGAAAAAATGAATTGAATATAGGTAAAAAACATTCATAGGTTATCTACAAACCAAGAGTTAAATACATAGAAACAATAAAAATCCAACATCAATTTAACATTTGCCTAAGTCCATATATGCACATCCTGGAAAAGGAATAATTAACAGCACATTATTATAATAAATGAAAATGAATACAAACAGTAAGGCACTACTATTTTTTAATGGTAAAAAATACATCATATTATTTATCATTAAAAAACCGTCTCAAAACTGAGACGGCTTGTAGTTATAGAATATCAATATTTTTAATTAATAGGCATAGAATTCAATTCCTTCCTTAATATAACCAGGAGGTGTTGTGCTGGATCTTGAATAATAATGATCTTTACCATTCCAATACTGATAGATAGGAACTGTATTAGGCTGCTGAGTAGCAAAAGCATTAAACTCGATTCCCTCATCTACATATCCCGGATAATATCCCGGAGTTTTTGTATAGTAATGATCTTTACCATTCCAGTATCTGTAGATAGGAACTGTATTGGGAGCTTTGTACAGGAATGCGTTAAACTCTGTTCCTTCAAAAGAATATCCGCTGTAGCTTCCAGCAATTTTTGTATAGTAATGATCTACTCCGTTATAATATCTGTAAATTGGAATGGTATTAAATTCCAGATACACTTTATTATCAATCAGATATTGATCTACATAAGCTTTAAGCTGAGCTTTTTTAACAGGATCTTTTACAAAGTCATAAATAATAATCAACCCGTTGCTACCAAAGTCAACCAAAACAGAATTACTCGCATTTGAGCTCAGTTGCCAGTCGGAAATATTAACTTTAGTATTGGTCTGATCCAGATTCAAATCTCCTACCAAACCTTTTGAAGGATCCCCACCTCTGGTTTTGTAGGTCAACTTTTTAGAAAAATTCATGTGATACTCAGAAGTGTTCACATCATTATCCACATTCACATTAAAGATATTCAGCATTCCTGCCTTTATTCCTATTCTGGCTGCCTTATCACGAGTCTGGCTTGTTGTTTCAGACTGGAATAAAATATCAAGCTTTGCGCCTGTATAAATATCAGTCATTACGTGAGTTCCGTAATCCTGAACAATCTGCTGCGGAGTTTTTGTTTGTAAATCCTGTGCAAATTCCGGAGTAATATAATCACCCAGCATATCTGTAGTAGCGTTGAATCTTACTCTTTTCTGCTTAATCGTAAGGTTATAGCTTCCGTAGATATATTTAGCATCAAACCTATTGTTGGTTGTTACCGCTGAGCCAAAACCTACAGAGAGTATTTTTTTAAACAATGGAAAATTAACTGTTGCATCCACTTTGGTAGAAACCATTTTGGAGTAAGCTTCAGCATTTTCACCATAATCTTCGGAGTACTCCTGAGAATTTGTGTTTTCGCTGATTAATCTGTTGGTTTGCTCCAGTTTAAAGCGGTCAATATCAACCACCTTAAAACCGGCAGCTGTTGCATTGGCATACTCACCGGTAACGTTATAACCATGTCCTAAGACATCATAAATTCCGTCTCCCGCAAACTTGGAAGCAGATAAGCGATTACTAGCTTTTGCCGCAGGGCTTTCAGGAGTTGTCTCGCTATTCAGTTCCTCTGTTGAACATGAACTCATAAAAAGCATCAGTAGACTACTGAAGCAAAATAAAATTTGTTTTTTCATAGTATTATTTAGAAGTTTCCTGCAAAGATAACATTCACCACTATGTGAAAAAAGAAACATCTAATGATTTATATCAATATTAAGTGGATTTAACACTTATTTAAATAATGCTGAAAAACGGGTTTAATTATAAACAGAAAATGAGATTTTAGTTCGTACAATAATTACCATTCTCCAAATAGGAAATTTTACTAAATAATTAATTGAGATATGCGGTATCTATACAAATAAATAGTTTACATTAAAACTAAACTTATGTAATATTACAATCATAGTGTAAATTTTTTATTAAAATACTATTAAAAATAATCACTTAAAAGAGAATTAAAAACAATCGAAAACTCCTATATTTACAAGATTTATCTGAAATACAAACGATAAATTAATCACAGTTAAAAGAAATAATTCATATATTTGTGTCGATAAAAAATTAAAAAATGCAAAAATTTTTAAAAATTTCTACATTAGCCTTCGCTACATTAGCTATTACCTCATGTTCACGAGAAACCGATTCATTGACAGAGCAACCACCTATACAAACTGTCGAAAAAATGAACGTTCAGGAGAGGATTTCATTGACGAAGACGGAGGTACTTGCTGAAAGCCAAAGAATGTCAGGCCTTAATGCCGGGCAATCCTTAGTTTTAAAATATGGAAATGTGAACTTACATTTGGATATGCAATTTGATTCTAATTTAGTGCTCTATGCAAGTCCGATTAATTATTGGGGACCAGTACCTTATCCAGTAAAATGGGCTTCCAATACAGATTTTGGAACCGGCTTATACCAACCTTATTTATCAGCTCAAGGCGATGGTAATTTGGTATTATACAAGGCGCAGCCTTATGTAGCAGAAAACGCTATCTGGGCAACAAATACAGATTCAGAATCAGTATCAAATCCAGGATTTAAACTTCAAATCATAAAAAAAACCAATGCAATAACCGGGACTAAATATTATGCAACTTTTATTCTTGAAGGAAATAATTCTGAAAGGCACGAAATTGCCGTAGAAGAAATTACAGATATCTACTAAATAAAAACTTTTCAGCATATAAAAAAAACTATCTGTTTTTCAGATAGTTTTTTTTATTATCACAATTCAAACTTTCTCCTATGAAACAATTTATTTTTCAAGTTACTTTAAGTAAATTTGCAAAAATTAAAATTGAAATGGAGAAAGTAAGAGTACGTTTTGCTCCAAGTCCTACAGGACCATTACATTTGGGAGGCGTAAGAACCGCATTATATGATTATCTTTTTGCTAAAAATCAAGGGGGAGAATTTGTATTGAGAATTGAAGATACGGATACAGCCAGATATGTAGAAGGAGCCGAAGAATATATTGAAGAAGCTTTAGAATGGTGCGGAATCATTCCTGATGAGAGTCCTAAAAAAGGAGGAAAATTCGCTCCTTACAGACAGTCTGAAAGAAGAGACATCTATGACAGATATACCGAGCAGATCCTGAAAACAGATTATGCTTACATTGCCTTTGATACGGCTGAAGAACTGGATGCAATGCGTGCCGAATATGAAGCGAAAGGTGATGTTTTCTCTTATGATAATAAAACAAGAAACCGTTTAAGAAACAGCCTTGCCCTTTCTGAAGAAGAGGTTCAAAGGTTATTAGACGAAAAGACGCCTTATGTAGTTCGATTTAAAATGCCTGTTGACAGAGTATTAAATCTTGAAGATATTATTCGTGGAAAATTTTCAGTCAATACCAATACTTTAGATGATAAAGTTCTGGTAAAGAATGATGGAATGCCAACGTATCATTTTGCCAACATTATTGATGACCATGAAATGGAAATCTCCCACGTAATCCGTGGAGAAGAATGGCTTCCATCTTTAGGACTTCACACTTTATTATACGAAGCAATGCAGTGGGAAGCACCACAGTTTGCCCACCTTTCTTTAATCTTAAAACCTGAAGGAAAAGGGAAATTAAGCAAAAGAGACGGAGATAAATTCGGATTCCCGGTGTTCCCGCTTGATTTCAAAGATCCTGCTACCGGTGTGATTTCTAAAGGATACAGAGAAAACGGATATCTTCCTGATGCTTTCATTAATATGGTTGCATTATTAGGATGGTCTCCTGCAGATGATAAAGAAATACTTCCTCTGGATGAAATGATCAGGGAATTTGATCTTCATAAAGTACATAAAGCGGGCGCAAGATTCAGTAAAGAAAAATCTGAGTGGTTCAACCATCAGTATATTCAGCTGAAGTCTGATGAGGAACTTCTTCAGATCCTTAAAAATACCGACCTTGACCTTTCCGGTGTATCGGATGAAAAGCTGTTGAAAGTAATTCATCTGATGAAAGAAAGAGCCACTTTCCCAAAAGATATCTATGAAAATGGTAAATTCTTCTTTGAAGCTCCAGTTTCGTATGATGAAAAAGCATCAAAAAAAGCATGGAATGAAGAAACATCGGCAATTTTAGGTGAATTGGCAACTGCTTTTGAAACAACAGGCTTTGTGGCTGAGATATTAAAGCAAACCATGCATGATTTCGCGGAAAACAAAGGATTAGGAATGGGTAAAGTAATGATGCCGTTACGATTATCTTTAGTAGGAGAATTGAAAGGACCGGACGTTCCGGATATTCTGGAAATCCTTGGTAAAGAGGAAAGTATCGCCAGAATAAACAATGCTGTAAATAATTTTAAATAGAATAACCATAATTTTTCATACATTTGAAAGATTTAATTTACTTCAAGAAATGGAATATTTAAGTTTCGAACTTCCTATCAAAGAATTGATGGATCAATACCAGACGTGTTCTTTAGTAGGAGAAGAAAGTGGTGTTGATGTAAAATTAGCATGCAGCCAGATTGAGGATAAGATTTTAGAAAAGAAAAAAGAAATCTATGGAAATCTTACACCTTGGCAAAGAGTACAACTGTCCCGTCATCCGGATCGTCCTTATACATTGGATTATATCAACGGAATGGCAGACAAGGGCAGTTTCTTAGAACTTCATGGAGACAGAAATTTCGCTGATGATCCGGCAATGATTGGAGGATTGATTACCCTTGATGGTCAGAAAGTAATGATCATAGGGACTCAAAAAGGAAGAACGACCAAAGAAAGACAGCACAGAAGATTTGGGATGCCAAATCCGGAAGGATACAGAAAAGCTTTACGATTAATGAAGCTTGCTGAAAAATTCAATATCCCTGTGGTAACTTTAGTAGATACACCGGGAGCTTATCCGGGGTTGGAAGCTGAAGAAAGAGGACAAGGTGAAGCTATTGCAAGAAATATTTTTGAAATGGTTCAGCTGAAAACTCCAATCTTCACTTACATCATCGGAGAAGGTGCCAGTGGCGGAGCATTGGGAATAGGTGTAGGAAATAAGGTATATATGTTGGAGAACACATGGTATACAGTAATTGCACCGGAAAGCTGCTCTTCTATCTTATGGAGAAACTGGGATCATAAAGAAGATGCAGCCAATGCATTGAATCTTACTCCGGCAGATGCCTTAAGAGAAAAGTTCATTGACGGTATCATTGAGGAACCGCTTGGAGGAGCTCATTATGATCAGGAAACAACCTATCTGAACCTGAAAAATTCAATTTTACAAAATATCAAAGCTTTTTCCAAATTTACAGGACAGGAGCTTGAAACCCAGAGACAGGACAAATTCATTGCAATGGGCCAGTTCAAAGGATAAAAAATACAAAAAGGTTAAGAATTTTTTCTTAACCTTTTTTCTTTAGTTTTCTTCTGTTTCTATTCTGCAACATTCAGTGCAATTTCAATATCCTGGCTGATTTTCTTTAAGGAAGAATATTTGGCATCACAAACCATTGTGGTCAGCACGTACTCTCCTTTATCTACCAGAATAAAATTTTCTCCTTTGGCAGGTACACTGAGATTATAATATTTTTTACCACTTATCTTTACAATAAGATTGCAGGTGGATCTGTTTTTAATATTGATATATGCTTCGTTTTTATTAATATCATTATTAAAAAGGTGTGTAAGCATTGCTGCTGTTCTTTTATTTTCTTCACTGGGTCCTGCTTTAGAAGTACCGGCACTTTTTGCAGAACTTACTGATGCAAAGGTAGTTGTTCTTCTTTCTTCTTTTAAAGCTTCTATAGCAGCTGCTGTATTATTAGAGACAGGTTTTCCATTAGCAGTATATGTTTTTTTTGCGGCCATCGTCTTTCCGCTGTTCAATTCATTATTTTTAACGATATTTTCAATTTTTTCTTTGCTGATAGGTTTTATGGTAGGTTTTGCTTCCGGAGAATTCCCTGCCATGATAATATCAATCAACTTTCTTTTAAAATAGTCTGTTTTAGCATGTCCGGGATTCTGCTTCAAAAAGCCGGCAATTACCCTTGCCTCTTTTGAGATCTCGGCTTCCTGTTCGGTATAGATGATTACCGTTTCTTTTTCAACAACCGCTTTAGATTTTGTTTTTTTCTTTTTTTGAGAAAAACCTAGTGCAAAAATGCATATAAATAGAAGGAAGAAGATTTTTTTCATTAATCAAACCTTTAAAATAGTATTAAATATATTAATAACGTGAAAAGTCATTTTTTAGTTTATCATTAAAATCATTATCTTTGCACTGCTCTAAAATTAAGCTAAAAATTAATACTAATCTTAAATAAAAAATAATAGATATTATGTCTTATACACCAGTTGCTGCAGATGTAGCTAAATTAAGAAACCAAACAGGTGCAGGTATGATGGACTGCAAGAAAGCTCTAGTTGAAGCTGAAGGAGACTTCGAAAAAGCGGTAGATATCCTTAGAAAAAAAGGACAAAAAGTTGCTGCTAACAGAGCAGACAGAGAGTCTACTGAAGGGGCAGTAATCGCAAGAGTAAACGAAGACAACACTTTAGGTGCTGTAATTTCTTTAAATTGTGAGACTGACTTCGTTGCTAAAAACGAAGCATTCGTTGAGCTTGCTTACGAACTAGCTGAAATGGCGATCTTTGCTGCTACTAAAGAAGAGCTTTTAGCTACAGATTTCCACGGAATCACTGTTGCTGAGAAATTAGTTGAGCAAACAGGAGTTATCGGTGAGAAAATTGAGATCGGATCTTTCGAAAGAATCCAGGGAGCTTTCTTAGGAGCTTACATCCACGCTGGAAACAAAATTGCTGCAATCACTTCCCTATCTGCTAAAGTAGATGGAGCTGAAGAAGCTGCTAAAGCTGTTTCTATGCAGGTTGCTGCAATGAACCCAATCGCTCTTGACGAAACTGCGGTATCTCAGGAAACTATCGACAGAGAGTTGGAAATCGAAAGACACAAACTTACTGAAGAAGGTAAGCCTGCCAACATTATCGACAACATCCTTAAAGGTAAAATGCAGAGATTCTACAAAGACAACACTTTGGTACACCAGGATTTTATTAAAGACGGAAGTATCTCAGTTGCTGATTATGTAAAATCTGTAAACGCAGACTTAAAAGTAACAGGATTTGTAAGAGTAAGCCTATAAGCTGACTTTTTCAAAAATATAGAATCCCGGTGAATTTCACCGGGATTTTTTATTGACACTATTCATATCTATCGATACGATCAAACATTTGAAAAAAATTAATAAATCTAAATAATTCACATATTAAAGAGATAATAATTAAAAATCAGAAAGATCAAGTCCAGACGCTAATTACAAGTTTCATACCCAAGAAGGCATTTAATTAAAAATAGACGACTTTTATTTAACATTTATTTAAATTTTATTAAAAGTATTTCATTTTTTATTTTATTTTTGTAGAAATCCTAATTCCATACTCATGAAAAGATTTCTACTCAGTTTGGTATTAATTTTTTTGACAATTAATACACTCTTTGCACAAAGGGATACCGAGCACTGGATAGCTCCCTATTACGACAGTGTTGGCGGCAACAGCTATGTCAACATGCTCTATCTTTCCACAGACTCTCCAACTCCCGTTGATGTAACCATTTACAATAACAATGCTCCAGTAACCACCGTTACCATCAGTAAAGGTAATCCGCAGACTTACAAAGTTACCAATAGTCTTATTTCTGCTACCACTACTACTGATGCATTTGTTGTGGGTAATAAGGGACTGTATTTAAAAGCAGCCAAGCCTTTTTACTGCAGCTTAAGACTGGCTCAGAGTGTTCACGGGGAAGTAATAACCAGTAAAGGAAAAGCCGGAATTGGAAAAACATTTTTCGTGGCTGCCGCTCCCAACACCAATACCAGCAGTATTCAGAATTTTACAGCAGGTGTACTTGCAACCGAAGACAACACGAATGTAACCGTATCATGGAATCCAACTGCCGGAGTTGTTTTTATTAATGGAAACCCCACTGGAAATACTCAGACTTTTACTTTACAAAAAGGACAATCTTTCATTCTTGCAGGATCCGGTTCTCAGTCCGGAAACAAAACAGGCTTTATCGGAGCCAAAATTGTTTCTGATAAGCCGGTAACACTGACCAATGGTAGCTGTAATGCCAACTTCTCTGCTTCAACAACCGGAAGTGATCCGGTTCTTGACCAATCAGTTCCGGTTGACAGACTTGGAAATACTTTTGCCATGGTAAAAACAAGGTCTACTCAACCTTCCTTAAACATGGAAGGAGGTCTTATTGTGGCTACCGAAGATAATACTGAAGTATATTTAAACGGCGGAGGTACTGCTGTTGCAACACTTGCTGCCGGAGAATGGTACAGAATCAACGAGACCAGCTATGTTGCTCAGGGTACATCAGGGCATTCAAACATGTTTATTTCCACTACCAAAAATGTGTATTTATACCAGTTTATCGGAGTTTTGCAAAGTGATGCAACCAATGGATTCAACTATATCCCGCCATTAAACTGTTTCCTTCCAAGAAAAATTGATGAAATCGGGAAGATTAATGAAATGCCTCTTGGCGTGGGAGGAGCCAGCTCTACTCCCAGTGATCTGGTAGTAAAATTGAACATTCTAACAGAGGCTGGTGCTACTGTAATGTTGAATGATGCGCCTCTTCTCCCTGAAGCCGGACCTTACCCCCTTGCAGGAAATGCCAACTGGGTAACGTATGCCATCAACAGTGTAACCGGAAATATTAAGATTACCTCTACAAAGGCTGTAACAGCAGGTATCAACGGAGGATATAGCTCTGCAGGATATGGAGGTTACTTTGCAGGATTCTCATCAATCCCTGTTATTGCAAAAAAGACAGGTGAATGTGTTCCGGGAATCGTTCTTGAAGTAGATGATGGATATGAAACCTACCAGTGGTTCCGTGACGGAGTGGCTATCCCAGGTGCTACAAGTTACACTTACACTCCTACTCAATCTGGAAATTACACCGTAAAAGTAACTATGGGAACTTGTCCTCCTGTGACAACTCCTATTTATAAAGTACAAAACTGTTTAAAAGAAACGACGCAGGCTCTTAATGCTTGTTCTACTAAAATCATCACCCCTACGTTTACTTCTTCCACTCAGACTGTGGTTCCAAGTACGGTAGTAATTTTGACTCCTCCTACAAAAGGAACAGCTGTGGTGAATCCAAACGGAACAATCACTTATACACCTAATCCGGGATATCTGGGACCAGACAAAATCGTTTATAAATTCTGCGGAAACTCAGTTGAGTTTACAGATTGCGAACAGGTAACCCTGAACCTTACTGTAGTACCATTCATTGTAACAGATACTTCTATTAAAGCTTGCTGGTATGATGTAGATCATTATGCTTATTTTGACCTTACCAAAGCAAAGGTAACAGACTATAATGCTGTTACCAAAAAATATTACCGTACTCTGAATGATCTTACTGCAGGTATCAATGCAATCACAACACCAGAAAACTTCCCTTCAACAGGAGGATTTGTATATGTGAAAGTAACAACTGCTGAAGGATGTACGGCCAATGCCAAAATTGAATTAATTGTACTTCCAATTAAAAAATCTCCGGTCCTTGTAGATCAGTACATCTGTATGGATGCAAAAACGAACCTGGACGCAGGTCCCGGATATGATTCATACCAATGGAGCACAGGAGCTACCACTTCAGGTATCAGAGATATTGGTGTTGGAGAATACACGGTAATCCTTGGTAAGAACGGATGCTTCCTTACCCAGACTGTAAAAGTGAAAAAAGTGGAAGACCCGGTAATCCAAACTATCGAGATCAACAATAATACAGCAACTGTAATTGTAAGCGGCGGTAAAGCTCCTTTCAAATATGCGGTTGACGGAACTGCTAACTGGCAGGATTCAAATATCTTCACAGGTTTAACAAGAGGACAGCACACGTTCTATGTAAAAGATTTTTACAACTGTACTCCTATTGCTGTAGAAGTTACCATTCCTAATCTATTAAATGCCATTACCCCTAACGGAGATAATGTAAATGATTATATAGATTACAGCGAACTGGCTTATAAGGAAAACCTGAGCTTTGTAGTGTATGACAGATACGGAAACATGGTGTTTACCGGAAACAGATTCAACAACTACAGATGGGATGGAAAACATTTTGATAAAAAACTGGGAACAGGAACATACTGGTACCATATCAGCTGGAATGAATCCAACAAAGAAAAGACTCCAATAAAATATACAGGTTGGATTCTTGTTAAAAACAGAGAGTAATAATTAGTTTTAAAACTATATTGATGAGCCATGATTGCACAATCATGGCTTATTTTTATTATATTTTCAAACATTCAATGCTTTTTATTATTAAATTTGCGATAAATACTAATACTGAATGAAGAAAATTCTATCTTTTTTATTTATATTTTATATTTTCTCCTCTTCTTTTGCCCAATTGGACAGGGAACATTGGTTTGCTCCGATGGTAGATAGAACTGGCGCCCCGAATCCTAATCAGAAACTGTATTTATCTACCAGCAGAACGACTCCCTTCCCGGTAAGCATTTACAATAATAATGTTTTGATTGGTACAGTAGTCATCAGTAAGAGCAATCCACAGAAATTTGATGTTTTAAGAAATTATATTATTACCACACAGCAGACAGATCTGTTTACTCCTACGACAAAAGGACTGTATCTTAAAGCAGAATTTCCTTTTTATGCCAACTTAAGATTCTCAGTATTTAACCATGCAGAAATCATTACTTCAAAAGGAATCCCCTCTACAGGACAAAAATTTTATGCAGCTTCCGCTCCCATCACAGTAAGTAATCCTATCTTGAACTTTATGACGAGTGTATTGGCAACTGAAGATAATACATCCGTTACAATTTCCGGGTACAGCCCTACCGTTCAATTTTCAAACGGGACGACCGGAGCAACTAATCCAACAATTACTTTCACTTTAAATAAAGGACAATCTTATATTATTGATGGGATTGGAAATATAGCCTCAAACTTTGATGGTTTCATTGGTTCAAAAATTACATCAAACAAACCCATCAATGTTACCAACGGAAATTTTAACGGACAATACGCAGGAAACTTCCCTTCCAGCTCAGATATTTTAATGGATCAGGCAGTACCTGTCGACAGACTTGGAAATGAATTCGCACTCGTAAAAGGTAATGGTCCCATTGACTCCCATATGGAAGGGGCTATTGTTATTGCTACCGAAGACAATACTCAGATTTTTGTTAATAATGAAATTCCACCTTTAGCAACCATCAATGCCGGAAAATACTTTGTAATCCCGGATTCCAAATATATCCTCCAGGGAAACGGACATTACAATTTGTATCTTAAAACATCAAAAAATGCTTATGTCTACCAAATTTTAGCAGGAGACTCCAATGTAGGAAATGAAACAGCCACCGGTGGATTTAATTATATTCCCGCATTGAACTGTTACCTACCAAAGCAAATCAATGAACTTGGCCTTATCAATGAAAATTTTGTTCATTCCAATGGTAATCCCGGAGGTATTCTAAATATTCCAACAAAGTTAAATCTTATCACAGAAAGAGGAGCTAACATTACAGTAAACGGAGCAAATCCACCTGCAATAACCGGCCCATACAATATGACTGGTACAACCAATTGGGTTACCTATGGTATTCCCAATGTAACAGGTACCATTACAGTGGTTTCAGATAAAGCAATTATGGCCGGAATTACTGCCGGAAGTGATGCTGTAGGGTACGGAGGATTTTTTGCCGGCTTTCCTACCCAACCTGTTATTCTGCAATCAGGAGGCGGCTGTATTCCCGGGATGGTTCTAACGGTAGATCCTTTAATCTATGATACCTACCAATGGTACAGAAACGGGATTATCGTCCCCGGAGCTACCACATCATCAATCACCCCTACACTACCAGGGTATTATACATGCTCCGTAACAATGGGAAGTTGTGCTCCTTTGGTTACTCAACAGCTCAAAGTCCTGAACTGTACAAAACTAAGTACTAAAACCTACGATGTATGTACCTCGCTGACCATAACCCCAACATTAAGCAGTTCTACACAAACAACTGCGCCTAATACAGTAGCGATTACAACAGCTCCTACACTGGGAACCACAACAATAAATGCAACAACAGGAGTTATTACTTATACTGTAAATACGCCCGGAACATCCGGAACAGATACATTCACTTATACATTCTGCGGCAATGATCCTGATTTTCCGGATTGTGAAACAGTTACGGTTACCATCAATATCCAGGCTCTTACGGTAATGAATGCAACATTATTTGCCTGTGATATCAATGGGCAGGGAACCTTCAACCTGACGACAGCAAATATTACCACCAATTCCCCGGTTACCATTACTTATTATCCTACCATGTTGGATGCCCAGAATGAAAATGCAGCAGCTCTGATTAGCAATACAACAGCTTACAATGCACCCAACGGTACCATTGTATATGCCGTCGTAAAAAACAATATCGGATGTAAAAGTATCGCACAAATAACATTATCTCTCTTCAATAAAGCGATTGTTCTGGATAACTACAATGGTGTTTTCTGTGATGATAATCTGGATGGAACAGTTACTGTTTTACTATCCAATATAACTCCAATTGTACTTAATAATCCCAATTACTTTACTAATGTAAGATACTATGCCAGTGTTTCAGATGCCAATGCAGGGAACAACAATACCCTTCCTAACAACTGGAGCTATACAGCAACCACTACCATTTATATCAGAGTAGATTCTCCGGACGGATGCGCTTCTGTGATCAAACCTTTACAATTCAGTATCGGAGCTAAAATACCGTTGATTACAAAAACCGTTACAGAAAGCGCCTGTGATGATGATCTGGACGGAATTAAAAGTGTCAATTTAACACAGTTTATTCCTCAGTTTACCTTGGATCCCAATGTAACTTACACCTTTCATGCAACTTTAGCAGATGCTCAGAATAATGTAAATGCGGTTTTATCTCCAGTGAATATTACTACTTCACAGACTTATTATATCCGTTTTGAAAAAAATGGAGTTTGTCCTGAAATAGGAACTCTGAAAATCAACATTAAAGTTCCTAAAAAATCAGATATTTTAAAAGACAAGGAAATTTGCCCGAAAACCACTACCACTCTTAATGCAGGGCCTGGATTTGAAAAATACCTCTGGAGTACAGGAGCTACCACTCCCTCCATTACGAATGTTGCTTCTGGAAATTATTGGGTAGAGCTTACCTTTAATGGCTGTGTATACAAGCAATATGTAAATGTTACGGAATTGCCTCTGCCTATAATAACCGCTATTGAAATTGATGGAACAACTGTAAAAGTTGGGGCAAGCGGCGGTACACCTCCTTATGAATATTCTTTAGATGGGGTGGTATGGCAGAGTTCCAATATTTTCTACAATGTACCCAGAGGAGCACACAATGTATTTGTAAGAGACTCTAAAATGTGTGAAGATGTTAAAAAACCATTTGCCATTATTAATCTGATCAACACCATTACTCCGAATGGAGACGGTTATAATGAAGTAATAGACTATTCTGCTTTAATGAAGAATGACAATCTCGTATTCCGGATCTTTGACCGATATGGTGCAGAAGTCTTCAGAGGTACTCCTGAAAACAGATATACCTGGGACGGAAGAGTGGGCGGCAGATATGTTCCTACCGCAAATTACTGGTACTTTATCACCTGGACTGAATATGGCTCCAGCCTGATGATAAAATACACGAGCTGGCTGCTGGTAAAACACAGATAAAAACATAAACCCGGAAGAAAGAGTACCTGAAATTTCAGTAATTCTTTCTTCCGGTTTTTTTTATAGAAATCTCCCATTTTTTAATATATGACAAGTTTCTAACACTCCTTAACAATTAAATCCCAAAGTTTAATATAACTTTAACCACTATTCTTCATCTAATTACACAGAATTGCTTTATTTCTATGTAATTTTGCGCATTATATGAAGAAACTGTTTACTCTACTGCTATTGGTTTTTCTGGCAAAAATTAATGCACAAATATATTCCGGGGAGGTATTTCTGAGAGACAACTCTATTTTATATCTCAATCAGGTGTATGTCACCAACCTGAACACACAGAAAACCGTTCTCACGGACTACAATGGTAATTTTAATATTCCTGCCAATATCGGGGACGTGATCCGGTTTACCTCCATTGTGACCGAAAGAAAAGACATCAAGCTGACTCCTCAATCTATGGAGCAGAAAAATCTGGTTGAGCTCAAAATCGCGTATTACGAAATTCAGGAAATCGTTCTCAGCAGGTTTAAACCTACCGGAAATCTTCGGTATGATGTAAACTCTTTAAGAAAAGAAGACAAAGCATACGCTCTAAAAAAAGTAATTGGTCTTCCTGAACCAAAAGGAGACGGAACACCTCCGGAACTTCCTGTTGCCGGACTCCGGGATGGCGGGCTTACCTTCAGCCTGGAAAGCATCTATGATATTCTTTCCGGAGAAAGAAAGAAAAAACAGCGTTACCAGGCTTATGAAAGAATGAACAGTTCTATAGCACAGATTAAAAATTATCTGGGTAAAGATTATTTCACAAAATTTAAAATACCGGAAAACTTAATTGATAACTTTCTTCAGTTTGTGTATTCCTCAGAAAATATCCAGGCTTATGTTTTGGCGGGTAACTTTGAAGCAATAAAAGTCCCTATTGAAAAATATCTTCCTATTTATCAGAAAAGGTTAAGAAGCTCACATCTTCAGGAAGTTGTAGGCAGCAATTAATAAAAGAATCATTTGAAATATTTTATACCTCATGTACGTTACATGGGGTATTTTTTGTTGAATGGCTGAAAAACAGCAATGAAGCTTCATTAGAGCAACTACACTATGAATTATTCAACTTTTAAAACATATTATTCTTAAATATTCAAAAATATGTTTAATTTTATCTCACAAACAAGTGTTTAAAATAAAAACACTGGTATTTCGTTATCCAAATAAAAACTAACCGATCCGTGAAAGCAAATTAAAAGAGAAACACCAAATTTCTAACTTAATATGAATTAATGAAAAAAGTACTTTTACTTCTTTGTTGTATGTTTTTCGTTACTATGTCTTCTCAAAAAAAAGGGAAAGACTACAGTGATATTTTGAAAAGTAAGAATATTTACGAGATCAATGCTTTTTTACGGGATGCCCATCCTGATGATCCCCGAAGGTCCGTTCTTAAACCAAGGGTCATGGAAATGATGAAAGAGTATATCAAAAATGCACATCCTGCTGATCAAAAAGTAAAAGATATGCAGGAAATGCTTGCTATGCTACGGAGAAGACCTTCTACCAAAATTACTTTTGATGAAATGAATGCCATCATCAAACAAAAACAGATTGCAAAATATAAAGCTGAGCTTGCGGCAAAACAATCTACTACGGTGTATACGCCCAGCACTGCTCAAAATACATATGTTGTAAATGCTGCTGCCAATACTGCCGTTCCCAATACTGAAGCAGAAGAATTCAACATGCTGATGGCTGTATCTCCTGTAGAACATAAAAATAGAACTGTAAAGATCCTGAATTCCTTATTTGATAATGATCCCAATACTAAAGAATGCATCGTTTTGATACAAAATAAATCAGACTGTAATATCATTGTAAGAATGGAAGGTGTTGGAACTACCAAATACAGGCTGGCAGTTCCTGCTCAGGGTGAAGGTTCCATTGTGATAGATAAAGGGCAATATCTTTTCACCAGCCTGGTTTGCGGGGCTCAATATGCGTCGCAAAAAACAATTGAAAGGCCAATTATGGTGGCTTTAGGAAGCCATTAACAGAAACCAGGAACGAATGATCTCTATGTCTTTTACTACCAAAAGACATAGAGACTCCATAAATTTTCACTATTTTTGCACTCATTTTATAACTCAATGGGCAAGAATAAATTAGCAAGATTTGCAGAAAACAAAATATTACCGAATGTCATTCAACCAACAAGAGAAGATGCTTTGAATGGTTTCGAACTTAAAGGAAAATGGAGAGAAAATTTCTTTAAAAATGACAATCCTATTGTACTGGAGCTGGGCTGCGGAAAAGGAGAATATTCTGTAGGACTCGCAAAAACATTTCCTGAAAAAAACTTTATCGGGGTTGATATTAAAGGGGCAAGATTTTGGTTTGGCGCTAAAGAAGCTGTAGAAAACAACATGACTAATGTAGCTTTTCTGAGAACTCAAATAGAACTTGTAGATTATTTCTTTGCAGAAAATGAAGTAGATGAAATCTGGATTACATTCCCTGATCCACAGATTAAATATAAAAGAACAAAACACAGATTAACACATCCGGATTTTTTAAACCGATATAAAAAGTTTCTGAAGCCAGGAGGTATTATCCACCTGAAAACCGATTCAGAATTCCTGCATGGGTATACGCTGGGATATTTACAGGGAGCAGGTTATGAGATCATTTCTGCTCATCATGATATCTATGGCGCCCCGGAATACGACCCAAATACGGAGCATTTGAGAGATATCAAAACGTATTATGAAGAGTTATTCTCAGCAAAAGGGAAAACCATAACTTACATCAAATTCCGGATAAGCTGATGAAATAAAACCCTGATGAAAAAAAATTTTTTAACGATTTTATTCTTCACTTTTCTTATTCCCGGCTTTACACAGGCTCAGAAAAGCAGTAAAGATATTCTAAAAAGCACGAATATTAAAGAAATTGAAGAATACCTAAAGAATGCACACCCTGATGATCCCAAAAGAACTGTGCTGAAGCCTAAGCTTATTGCTTTAAAAAACTCTGAATGGACAAAGGGAGCCCGTACTGCCAAACCTATGGAAGCAAGGCCTGTTATCTCCGATATCCCTAAAAGCATTATGAGAAACCCTAATTCAGATGATGCTGAAGAGTTTAAAAAACTTATCGCAGAGACTTCTGCTGAACATAAGGAGAAAACAGTGAAGCTTCTGAATGCAATGTTCAATGAAGATATTACACGCAAGGAGGCTATACTCTTATTTAAAAATAATTCTGATTGTAATATTGTGTTGAGAGTTGAAGGAAAAGACTTCTATAACCTCGCTGTTCCTGCCCACGGAGAAAATTTTATTGTGATCAATAAAGGTTCATACACGCTCAGCAGTAATATTTGTGATATAAAATATTTCTCCCAGAAAGATATTAAAAAAAGTATATTTGTAACGGTGGACAGCCCTAAAATGTCCGAAACGCAAGCCAGTGCAATCAAAAAGGATGAGGTTCAGAAAAAACAGGCCATCAAACAAAAGAAAAAACAAAAAATAAAATAGTATGAAAAAACTATTAGTTTTTGCCGGAGTTTCAGTAATCTTTGCCGGTTGTAATGTAAATTACGGCGGTTATCCGGGAAGAACCTCCTATCCTTATCCTGCCGGTAATTCAACAGGCAACAGAGCCAATACAGAAAGAGAATATAATGAACTTATAAAGACCTATAAGCCGGAAACTGCTGAAGTTCTGAACGACCTTCTGAATAATGATGATCCAAAAAATCCAAGGACTTCTATTTCTGTAGAAAACAAATCTCCATGCAATATGGTGCTTACAGTAAGCGGGGGTAATTTCTTCAAGAAAATCCCCATTGGTGCAGGGAAAATTGGATATACCATGGTTCCGAAAAATCAAAATTACAGATTATCGGGTATTCTTTGCAACTCGGTATACCAGTCTACAAAGTTTATCACAACCTCTTATTCCATAAAACTTTCAAATTAAGATATAACCTGCAGAATTCTGCAGGTTTTTATTTTTAATGAGTTATCTGTTTTCTATTTTTGATAGAACAGAAAGAAACATGCAGCCTTAAAATCAAGTTTATATTACATTATTTTGAAAGCTTGAATATGATCTGAAAGCAGTTCTATAAATCATAAATGGCACAAATTCAAAAATAATTCTATAAAATCAACAGATAGTAAATATTTCCATATATTTAGAAATACATAATTGCGGTATCCGAAAAGCATATAGAGTAGGAAAAAAACTAAACTAAAAATCATGAAAAATTTAAAGAAAGTCTCAAGAACTGAGCTAAGAACAATCAAAGGAGGATACAGAAGCTGTATAGACGGCTGTAGTATTGAACTTGGCGAAATGTGCTGCAACGGTGTTTGCAGAATAGGAGTAATAGTGCCTGGTACAGACCCTGATCTCCCGGAACTTATGGTATGTCCTAAGAAATCTTAAGTATAAACAATAAAAAAAACGCTGGATCGAAATCCAGCGTTTTTCCTATATTAAAGAAAATCTTCAATTATTCTGCATCGAAATCAGCATCTGTATCAGCAGATACTTTTTCTCCTTCTTCTTTAGATTTTTCTTTATCAGCTTTTCTTTGAGACTGACCTTCTTTGATAGATTCAGAAACTACGCTAAGGATCATATCAATAGACTTAGAAGCATCATCGTTTCCTGGGATAACGAAGTCAACTTTTCTAGGGTCAGAGTTTGTATCAACGATACCGAAAACTGGAATACCTAGTTTCTTAGCTTCAGTTACCGCGATGTGTTCTCTCAAGATATCAACTACAAATACAGCAGATGGAAGTCTTACCATGTCAGCGATAGAACCTAAGTTCTTCTCAAGGTTAGCTCTTTGTCTGTCAACTTGTAATCTTTCTTTTTTAGATAAAGTTTCGAATGTACCGTCTTTTTTCATTTTGTCGATAGCATTCATCTTCTTTACAGCCTTTCTGATAGTAACGAAGTTCGTTAACATACCACCTGGCCATCTTTCTGTAATATAAGGCATATTAAGTTCAGAAGCGTGTTTTGCAACTACTTCTTTCGCTTGCTTCTTAGTAGCTACGAAAAGAACTTTTTTACCTGCAGAAGTTAATTTTTCTAAAGCGTTGCAAGCTTCATCCAATTTAACTGCTGTTTTATGTAAGTCTACAATGTGAATACCGTTTTTCTCCATAAAAATGTATGGAGCCATATTTGGATTCCACTTTCTGGTCATGTGACCGAAGTGTACGCCAGCCTCTAAAAGGTCTTTTACATTTGCTTTTGCCATGTTTTCTGTTTTTGTTAGTTTACTTTCCGTCTTTTAAACAATCAACAACTTCTTTAGATGGGAGAAGCGTTTGGATGCTAAACGTAACGGGCAATTTTTGCTTTAAGCTTCAGGCAGTAAGCCATAGGCTTTGAAGCGAATTAAAAATTTTAATAAGTTTTTCAAATAGCTTATTGCATGTTGCTTTAAGCTTATCGCAATTCTTAACGTTTTGAGAATTGGAATCTCTTTCTTGCTTTTTTCTGACCTGGCTTCTTTCTTTCCACCATTCTTGCGTCTCTTGTAAGTAAACCAGCTGGCTTCAATGCTAATCTGAACTCAGCGTTGATTTCGCATAAAGCTCTAGAAATACCTAATCTGATAGCTTCTGCCTGACCTGTATTACCACCACCGAATACGTTTACGGTAACGTCATACTGACCAACAGTCTCAGAAAGGATAAACGGTTGGTTTAATTTGTAAACCATCACGTCTGTAGAGAAATATTCTTTAGCATCTTTTCCGTTTACTGTAATAACACCAGAACCTGGTTTTACATAAACTCTAGCTACAGAAGTTTTTCTTCTTCCGATTTTGTGAACTATAGACATAATTAATTATTTAAATTCGTTAACATTAATTGTTTTTGGCTGTTGAGCTTCATGTTTGTGCTCAGTTCCTTCATATAAATAAAGGTTCTTAAGGATAGCAGCTCCCAATCTGTTTTTAGGTAACATACCTTTTACAGACTTCTCTAATACCTTTAAAGAATCTTTCTTCTGAAGTTCAGCCGCAGTCATAGACTTCTGTCCACCAGGATATCCTGTATGCCAGATATAAGTCTTATCAGCCCACTTGTTTCCGGAAAGTGTAATTTTCCCAGCATTCAAAACGATTACGTTATCACCACAATCTACGTGAGGTGTGTAGTTCGTTTTGTGCTTACCTCTCAAAATCTTTGCAACCGTAGAAGCTAATCTACCTAACGGCTGTCCTTCAGCGTCTACCACAACCCATTCTTTATTAGCAGTAGCTTTGTTCGCTGAAACAGTTTTGTAACTTAATGTATTCACACGTTTTAGTTAAAGATTAAACATAATTTACCCCTAAAAGGGTGTGCAAAGGTACAAATTATTTTTGTAACCCAAAAACATATTTTATTTAATCTATATAATCTGTACGTCATACCCCTCTATCATTAGATTTTAACATTATTTATAATTTGGCACAGATGTTGTGAACTCATGTGCCGATGAAAAGAAACACTTCGAAGATTCTAAAAACACAATGAAACAGCAAAGAGTTTATTCCCTCAACTCTTTCTTTTTATTAAATTTACTTTAAAGATTTCCGTAAAACACCTGAATATAATTATAATATCATTGAAATATTTATATTTGCGTTAATCATATTCTATATCCATGAGTCACGGAAAACTAAGAGAAGACAAAACCTGCCTGAACTGCGGGCATCAGGTTGAAGAAAGGTACTGCCCTCACTGCGGACAGGAAAATACTGAAAGACGGCAGCCCTTTTATTTTCTTTTTACCCATTTCATTGAAGATTTCACGCATTATGATGGCCAGTTCTGGGGAACTGTAAAAAACCTGTTATTTAAACCTGGTAAACTGACCAACACTTATCTTGAAGGGAAAAGACAGAAGTTTGTACCTCCTGTAAAGCTTTATATTTTTGTCAGTTTTATTACATTTTTTGTGTTTGCCCTTTTTCCTATGGTTAATATTGGTTCTTCGAAAGAGAGAAATACCGGAGAAAATGGAAAGACGAATCTTCTGAAAGTCATGAAGCCTGTTGAAAAACAAAAGCTGATAGACAGTATAAAAGCAAAAAAACATCTGAATGGAGAAGACTCTCTTGCCATTGAAGGCCTGAAAGCAGTTCCCGACTCTTCTGAAATAGAAGATATCATTGACATGGACAAAAAGATAGATCCGGATGTTAGTTTTGGTGAATACAAAACCAGAAAGGCTTATGATTCGGCTAAAGCTAAAAATCCGTCATCTCTTAGTTTTATTGAAGCCCCAATTGTTCACAAATTCTTTGAACTTAAAGAAAAAGGGGTGAAGAAAAAAGAGATTATGGCCGGTATGGTAGAAAAGTCTTTTCACAATCTTCCCAAAGCACTTTTTATCTACCTCCCTCTTTTCGCATTCTTTTTATGGGTTTTCCATAGCAAGAAAAAATGGTGGTATTTTGATCACGGAATTTTCACGCTGCATTACTTCTCATTTTTACTGCTCACCATCTTATTCATTTTCTTACTCTCCAAATTAGCAGGTCTCACAGACCTCTGGCCGGTTAATACCATTTTGTATTTAGCAATATCACTCCTGTCATTGTACACGATGGCCTATTTCTTTATTGCCCACCGGCGCGTATATCGTGCTCATGGCCTGGTAAGTATTATTGTCGGGATGATATTATTCACCATTAACTTTATTGCCTTCATGTTTTTACTGCTGGGTCTTGCCCTGATCAGTTTCATGATGATTCATTAATAAAAAAAAGAGACTGTCGTATCGGACAGCCCCTTTTTTATTTATTTTCTCAGTGACTTTGTTGCCCTGAAACTTGCGATGACATAATAGGCCACAAATACCATGGAAAACTTCAGTATAGATGGAATAGCCAGTTCAAGTTTAAAAATTAAAGTACCTGCCCCAACCAGTATAGCCATCACTACAAAAGATAGTCCCAGCTTTTTAGCCAATGTAAAATCCGGAGTATCCAAATAATAAGCAATACCCCAGGCAGCACCAAAAGCAACAGCATAGTATAACTCCAAACCGATGTTTTCTGAACTTAAAAAGAAATAATTAATCAGGAAGCTTACTACAGTTCCCAATGCGAAATATATCAACGCTTTTTGCATGTCTGTAAAAATATGCTGCAAAAATAGAAAATTTAATTGTGGCGCAGAATCATTGGAACTATTTAATTATTGAATAAAAGACTGCTTTTATATTTTAAAGCAATGCAATATCACCCAAAAAGGTAATTGAATACCAATATTACAAATTATACATTTGAAATAGAATTAAGAGCTGAATCCACAAACCCAAAAGTCAACAGACATGAAAAAAATCCCTCAAAAAACAGTAAAAATCACTCACTTTAAAGAAAATAATGTTGAAGTGAATGTAATCATCAGTGCCAACACACAATTTGGCGACCCTCATTTTATCATTAACGGAAAGAGAGTAGATGATAATAATTTAAATGACGACAAATTCTCTTTCACCATTCCAAAAGCAGATTTAGCATCAGATCATTTACTTTTCGCAACTTCTTTCAATATTAATATGCAGGTAAATCATCTGCAGATTTTAATCAATACATGCAGGATAAAGTTTGAATTTCCTCAGATTCCTTCCAGGAATTTTCATTTCAATCCTTTTGAAGGTAAAACCACTGATGATTTATCCGGTAAGTTTATCTATGGTGTTTATAAATACATAAAAGTTGAGCTATGAAAAAGATAGTACTACTAGCAGCGCTGATGTCTAATATGACATTATTGTTTGCTCAAAGCAAAGAAATCAGTGCAGAGTTAAACAAACTCGAGCTTTCCAATGCACCAAGTGTAATGCTTCTCGGCCTGGCAAGTTCTGATCTGGAAACCCCGAAATCAAAAAAGGCTTTTATGTCCAGTATTGTCAATTCATTCAGCGAGAACGACGGTCTTCCCAATGCCTATGCAGTAGAACTTACTCCTACTCATTTATTTCCTCTGACGGAAATGGATGCTTTAAAGTATGCCGGCATTAAAAGCATTAAAAAACCAGATAATAGTTATGAGTATAAAAATAACATATTCAGTGAAGCCAAAAACGTTTCTGTCTCATTTGCCTTTCTGAGAAATTATAAAATTGAAGATCTTGACACTGAAAATCCTTCGGTATCTTTTTCATTACGAACCACAGTATTTAAAATAAGAAACAAAAAAAATATAGAGGCTATTACAGACTCCAATAAAAATATTTCAAAGGCATTAACTGAAATTCAGACAGAGTTTGAAAAATCAGAGGAATATAATGATATAGAAGTATCCAGTGCCAGTCCGGATGAAAAAAACGAGAAGAAGGCAAAAGCATTAGAAAAATTTGCCACAGAGTATTACAAAACCGAAACTGAAAAATATAAAAAGTACCTGGACGAAAAACCTGCTTTTCAGCTGGATGTAGCTTCTGCCTACAGTACTTTCTTTTTAGACAATCAGTTTAAGAATAATCAATTCGGGAAATTGGGATTCTGGATGACCATGAGTTCCGGGATCAATCTGGAAAGAACAAAAACTCCACAGAAAAAAGAAGATCAAAATAATGAAAAATCAAAAGTAATCATCAAAGAAGCCTCTACCACAGATGCTTCAAAGATCGAAAAAAGATTAAATTTCTATGCCGTTGCGAGATACATGCAGGATAAAACGGTTTATGATGCAGCCAGCGGATTCAGCAGGACTGATAATTATGATTTCGGTGGAAAAATAGAGCTTGTATACAACAGATTCTCTATTGGCTATGAGTTCATCTACAGAAGCAGCGATTTGGATGATACCTACCGTTCCAATGGAGTCATCAACTATAAAGTTTCTGACAGTGTGTACATCAATGCTGCCTTTGGAAAAAATTATGGTGACAAGAATAATCTTATTACATTTTTAGGATTAAACTGGGGGCTGGACAGCAAAAGAAAAACACTTTTTTCAGAAAAGTAATAATACAAGTCATTTTTTATGAAATAAAGGCCAAACTTCATGACACAAAAGAAAAAATGTCAGCGGGTTATTATCTGCTGACATTTATATTTTTACAGAATAGTGTAGTAATCTGTAAAATACAGACCTAGCCTCCAACAAAGTATTTCGAACTTAAAAAACAATTATCATAAACATTTAAAAATCAGAATTTTACCCTACAATACGAGGTTTTTATTTTATTGCTATATTTGAGAACTTAGAAACTGTCTAGAATTTTTATGGAAACCCAAAAATATACTCCAACCAACAAGGTAAGAATCGTAACTGCTGCCTCATTATTTGATGGGCATGATGCTGCGATCAATATTATGCGTCGTGTCATTCAGGGAACAGGATGTGAAGTGATCCACCTGGGACACGATAAATCAGCAGAGGAAGTTGTAAATACAGCCATCCAGGAAGATGCCAATGCTATTGCATTAACTTCATATCAGGGAGGTCACAATGAATATTTCAAATATATCTATGACCTTTTAAGAGAAAAAAACTCACCGCAGATCAAAATTTTTGGTGGCGGAGGCGGTGTAATCCTTCCGGAAGAAATCAAGGACCTTATGTCTTATGGTATCGACAGGATTTATTCTCCGGATGACGGCCGTGAGCTTGGGCTTCAGGGAATGATTGATGACCTGGTACACCGATCAGATTTTGCAACAGGAAAAGATGTTACAGCAAAAGATCTTGACAATATCAGCTTTGAAAATCCATCGAGCATTGCACAAATCATCTCAGCCGTAGAAAACTTTTCGGAAGAAAAACCTGAGCTTGTAAAAGCTATTGACGAAAAGTCTAAAGATCTGACTATTCCAATCATTGGTATTACAGGTACCGGAGGAGCAGGTAAATCTTCATTAACGGATGAACTGGTAAGACGTTTCTTACGTTCCAATACAGATAAAAAAATCGCTATTATTTCCATTGACCCTTCCAAAAAGAAAACCGGAGGTGCTTTATTGGGAGACAGAATTCGTATGAACGCAATCAATGATCCAAGAGTTTATATGCGTTCTATGGCAACCAGAGAAAATAACGTTTCTGTTTCTCCATTTATTCATTCTGCACTGAATGTATTAAAACTGGCTCATCCGGATGTTATCATCCTTGAAACGTCGGGAATTGGACAGTCTGGTTCAGAAGTTTCTGACTTCGCAGATGTTTCCATGTATGTAATGACTCCTGAATATGGAGCTTCTACACAGTTGGAAAAAATTGATATGTTAGACTATGCGGATCTGGTAGCATTGAATAAATCTGACAAACGTGGAGCACTGGATGCTCTTCAGGCCGTAAGAAAACAGTTCCAGAGAAACCATTTGCTATGGGAAAGCTCATTAGATGATATGCCGGTGTATGCCACCAAGGCATCTCAGTTTAATGATCATGGAACAACAGAATTATACAACAGATTAATTTCAAAAGTAAACGATAAATTCTCCGGATTGAATCTAAAAACTTTTGTAGAACAGGAAGTGACAGAAGAAGTAACGATTATTCCTCCAAAAAGAGTCCGTTACCTTTCTGAAATTGTTGAAAACAATAAACAATACGACATCAATATTGAGAAACAGGCTGAACTTGCCAGAAAAATGTATCATATTGAAGGCGTAAAAAATATCATTTCCAATGACGCTCTGGATGCTGAATACCAAAAGGCGGAAAAAGAGCTGCAACAGGAAAATATCGATTTCCTGAAGACCTGGGATGATACAAAAAAAGCATTCCATGCAGAGTTTTATTCTTATTTCGTAAGAGGAAAAGAAATTAAAGTTGAAACTTCTACTGAGTCTTTATCTCACCTGAGAATTCCTAAAATTGCATTACCAAAATACAATGACTGGGGTGATCTGATCAAATGGAAAGGCCAGGAAAATCTTCCGGGAAGCTTCCCTTACACGGCAGGTATTTATCCGTTTAAAAGAACCGGTGAAGATCCGACAAGGATGTTTGCAGGAGAAGGAGGCCCTGAAAGAACCAACAGAAGATTCCATTATGTTTCTGCAGAAATGCCTGCAAAACGCTTATCTACAGCATTTGACTCTGTAACCTTATATGGTCAGGATCCTGCTTTACCACCGGATATTTATGGTAAAATCGGGAATGCGGGAGTTTCTATTGCAACACTGGATGATGCTAAGAAATTATATTCCGGATTTGATCTTGTCAACGCACTAACTTCGGTTTCAATGACGATCAACGGTCCTGCACCGATGCTGTTGGCTTTCTTTATGAATGCTGCCATCGATCAGAATGTTGAAAAATATATCAAAGAAAACGGTTTAGAGTCTAAAGTAGAAGCTAAGCTTAAGGAAAAATTTGACGATAAAGGATTAGAAAGACCGAAATACAATGGTGAACTTCCTCCATCCAACAATGGTTTGGGATTACAGCTTTTAGGATTAACCGGTGATGAAGTAATTCCTGCTGATGTATACGCAGAAATTAAAGCTAAAACAATTGCTACGGTTCGTGGTACTGTTCAGGCGGATATCTTAAAAGAAGACCAGGCGCAGAACACCTGTATTTTCTCTACAGAATTTGCCTTAAGATTAATGGGTGATGTTCAGGAATATTTCATCAGAGAAAAAGTAAGAAACTTCTACTCTGTTTCTATTTCGGGATACCATATTGCTGAAGCAGGAGCCAATCCGGTTTCGCAATTGGCATTCACACTGGCTAACGGGTTCACTTATGTGGAATATTATTTAAGCCGTGGAATGGATATCAATGATTTTGCACCGAACTTATCTTTCTTCTTCTCCAACGGTATCGATCCTGAATATTCAGTAATCGGACGTGTAGCAAGAAGAATCTGGGCAAAAGCGATGAAATTAAAATACGGAGCAGACGAAAGAAGTCAGATGTTGAAATACCACATCCAGACTTCGGGACGTTCTCTGCACGCTCAGGAAATTGATTTCAATGATATCAGAACCACGCTTCAGGCACTGTATGCAATCTACGACAACTGTAATTCACTTCATACCAATGCTTATGATGAAGCGATCACTACTCCTACCGAGCAGTCTGTAAGAAGAGCGATGGCAATCCAGTTAATCATCAATAAAGAATTAGGATTGGCTAAAAACGAGAATCCGCTTCAGGGATCATTTATCATTGAAGAATTAACGGATCTTGTAGAAGAAGCTGTATATACGGAATTCGACAGAATCACAGAAAGAGGCGGTGTTCTCGGAGCGATGGAAACGATGTATCAGCGTTCAAAAATCCAGGAAGAATCTATGCATTACGAATGGCTGAAACATACCGGTGAATATCCTATTATCGGAGTGAATACCTTCTTAGGAAAAGATGGTTCACCAACCGTTTTACCAGGAGAAGTTATCCGTTCTACGGAAGAGGAGAAACAGGCACAGATTGAGTCTCTTCACAACTTCCAGCAGGCCAATGAAAATAAGTCTGAGGAAGCTTTAAGAAAACTTCAGCACGCAGCCATCAACCAGCAAAACTTGTTTGAAGTGATGATGGATGCTGTGAAGTACTGTTCTTTAGGACAAATTACCAACGCGTTATTTGAAGTGGGTGGTAAGTACAGAAGAAATATGTAAGCTTATACAGCAAACATCTTTTATATAAAACCTCAAAGGATTTCTTTGAGGTTTTTATTTTTAATGTGAAAAAACGCTGATTTTTGATAAGCAGATTGATAATGTTTGTTAAAAATTAAATATAAACTATCCTGACCCTATATATTTGTCATCAAAAAATTCGAATGAAAACATGTATTAAAATTATTTCGGTGTTTGATCTTTTTGTGGTATTAAGTTCTTGTAAAACTACTCCTGTGGAAAATGCTCACAAAAGCGATATGGTTAGAAATACTGAAGAATTACAAAAAAGAGAACAGGCAGAAAAGGAAAAGCTTGATATTACAAGCCCCCAAAATAACTACGGAAAGCCCGTTTCAAAATAAGAAAATCTCCCTACTTTTGGGAGATTTTTATTTTACAATGAAACCAAAAGCATTATTCAACTGGAGCAGCGGAAAAGATTCTTCCCTTGCTCTTTATAAAATACTACAGGAGGATCAATATGAGATTTCTACACTGCTTACCAGCATCAATCAGGAGTTTCAAAGGATTTCTATGCATGGAGTTCATGTATCGCTTTTAGAAAAACAGGCAGAAAGCCTTGGGATTTCTTTGATCAAAATGGAACTTCCCAAAGAACCATCCATGGAAGAATACCAACAGATCATGAGTAAGACAATGACTGAAATTAAGGCTCAGGGCATTACCCATTCCATTTTCGGAGATATTTTTCTGGAAGACCTGCGAAAATACAGGGAAGACCAATTAAATGCTATCGGTATGAAAGCCTTATTTCCCCTATGGAAACAAAATACAACTGACCTCATCCGTGAATTTTTAGATCTTGGCTTTAAAACAATTGTAACGTGTGTGAACGGATCTTTTCTGGATAAAAGCTTCGCCGGAAGGATTATTGATCAGCAATTCATTGATGATCTTCCTGAAAATGTAGATCCGTGCGGAGAAAACGGAGAGTTTCATACCTTTACTTTTGATGGACCTATTTTCAAAAATCCTGTTGAATTCAAAATCGGGGAAACCGTCAAAAAGACTTATCCTAAACCTAAAGCAAGTCCTGAAGAAGAAGACGGAGAATATGTTTTCTGGTTCAGTGACCTGATATTAAGATAAACCTGTGAGCTTTTGTCCACAGGTTTTTTAATATATTTATTTTCTTAGTAATTCCTTTATTCATAACATTGAAACATTTCACAAAAGCTTATTAAATCTATATAAAGTTGTTCCAGCAGCCTGTCCTAGCACGCAATTTGCTTCTCTTAATGCTCTTCAGGATATTTTAGTATCTTTAAGAGTATAATCATCATTTAAAAATACAACACCTGTGATCAAAAATTTATTATTCCTGTCTTTTTTCTGTTTTTTATTTTCCTGTACAACAACTGAGGGTCCAAAAATTACCCCGGTTGATAAAAAAGCAATTATAGATTCCACCATCTCGGCTTTTCAGAAAACACTTTTGGAACAACAGATTGATTCTGCTTTTAAAAAGTATCATTTTAATGGGAGCATTGCTGTTTTTAAAGACACCATTCCTCTTTACAGAAGAGAAAACGGATATTCTGATTTTAAGAAGAAAACTAAAATTGACAGCAATACCATTTTTGCGATAGGATCTGTGAGCAAACAATTTACCGCTGTTTTGGTCTTACTTCAGATGGAGCAGGGAAAACTGAATGTAACAGATAAGGCTTCAAAATACCTGCAGGAATTTCAGATCAAAGAATATGAAAACATTACGATTCACCAGCTGTTAAACCATACCTCAGGATTGAATCTGATGGGAGGAAAACTGATGTTCAAAAGCGGTTCAGATTTCTATTACTCCAACGATGGCTTCAATGCACTTGGAAAAATTGTGGAAAAAGTCTCGGGAAAATCCTATCATGAAAATGCATTGGAACTTTTTAAAAGAACAGGTATGACTCACTCCTCAACAGGAGACATTTTCAAAGGAAATAACTTTGCCAGTGCTTATGTTGGGACACCTTCCAAGTTCTCAGAAGTTCCCAATATGCCGAAAAGATTAGGCGGATCAGAAATCGGAACACCTGCCGGTGGAATACTATCTACCATTGGGGATCTTCATTTGTGGAATAATGCCCTGTACAACGGGAAAATTCTAAAACCCGAAACTTTGAAGCTCTTCATGGCCAAAAGTGCGGAAAGACACCATGCTATCTTTGGGAAAATGGGTTATGCTTACGGAATTATGCTTAACATCGGACAGCCCAATTCCTATTTCCACAGTGGTTATGTAAAAGGTTCTCCTTCTTTAAATATTTATTATCCGGACACCAAAACGTCTGTGATTATTCTGTCTAATATTGCAGATGAAGAAAGAGGAAAAGGCGCGATCTTCAGACCTCATATTGAAGTAAAAAAGATCACTGATCATCTTGAGAATACGCTTACACAGCTCAGGATAAAACATTAATTTCCGGAATTTTAAAAAGACTAAATTACCGTATGAAAAAAATGTACTTCATAGCCATTTACCCTCCTCAGGAAATTATTGAAGAAATAAAAGTTTTTAAACAGGATCTGGCAACAAATTATGCCAATTCCAAGGCTTTGAAAAACGAAGCACATATTACACTCTGTCCTCCCTTTTCGAGAGAAATTGAACTGGAAGAAGATATTCACATTGCTTTTCAGAAAATCAATACACAAATTACACCTTTTGAAGTAGAACTGGATGGTTTTGGAAGCTTTCCCAATCCTAAAAATCCTGTCCTCTATATTCAGCCCAAAGAAAGTCGTCAATTAACAGAACTTTATCATAGGGTAAAAGAGCGTTTTAATTTCGCAAAGTATTCGTTTAATCCGCATATGACTGTAGGATACAGAGATCTGGCCTGGGAAAATTATCTTAAAGCCTGGGAAAAATATGAAAACATGGAATACAAAACTAAATTCTTAGTCGATAAAATAATACTTCTTCGCCATGACGGACGGTGGGTACCCATAGCAGAGAAAAAACTGGAAAAATAAAACCGGCTCCCAGAGCCGGTTTCGTGTAATTATTCTTTAATGATTTTCTGAGAAATGATCAGGTTTTTATTTTCTTTTACATTCAACAGATAAGTACCTGCCGGATAGTTTTTAATATTAATCCGTATTGCAGAATCATTCAGTTCAAATCTGGATGGGATAAGCTTTCCTGAAGTATCATACACTTCTACTTTTACATCTTTTGAAAAGCCCTGTTTGCCTTTAATAAAAAATTCTCCATCTGTCGGATTAGGATAAATACTGAAACGGCGCTCTTCCGCTTTTACTTCTGAGAGTTTAAGAGTTGATTTGCTCAAAGTCCATGAAACATTGGTAACATGGAGCGTACTGTGATTGTCTACTTTTAAAAGCGGATTGTTATCCACTACCGATAATGTCAAAGTATTATTTCCGTTGTTAAGTTGTCCGGGAGTAATCGTTATGCTACTTCCCGTTGCTCCCAGAGCCGTTCCGTTTAAGCTCCATGAATTAACCAGCGTGTTCGGAATGGGAAGAATTTCGTTGACCGTGAAGGTAACATTGGATGTAGCATCAACGGTTGTATTATTGGCCGGAGTATAGGAATCTACAGGGGAAACCAGAGTATGAATCCTTTCAATAATCGCCTCTTTACACACAGAGCAGAACTGCTGGTTAAGATATCTCATTTCACAGCTCTGATGGGGTCTGAACCAGCTTGGGCTTTCAGCATGGGCATATACTCCTACCCCATTTAATCCTACCCAGTTTTTCCATTTTATCGTTGCCGGATTAGAATTTTGTGTTTTATTGGGAGATTCCAGCGAACCTGAAAACCAATATTCATCGGCCAATTTTCCAAAGGAATGCCCCAGCTCATGCACTACAATTTCATTGGAAGAACCGTTGAGTGAAGCAAAAGCATAGGTCCCGCCACAACCTCCGTATTCTGTAGAATTACCCAGCACATAGGTAATATCATAGTCCGGGATATTGGCGGCCAGAACCTGTCCTACTTTATTGGTAGTATTGCTGTATATACATCTGTGAACTCCTACATCGAAAGTAGACCCAAGATAGTTATTGGGATTGGTTACAGGAATTACAGGCTCTGCAACATCTGTAGCGGTTCCGGGATGCTTTACTCCTGATTCTGTGGAAATCACTTTTACCGCATAGGCATTAAAGTAATTCTTATATTCTGTATAGGGACTTTTCGTAAAAAGATAATTGATTGTATTCTGAGCCGATGTGGTAAAAGCAGTTTGCTGTGCAGCGGTAAACCCGTCTCCCAACACTGCAATAACGATCCGCTTACTGTTGTCCCCGTTCTGTAATAGCGGAACGGTCTCAAAAGTCTGTGCAAAACAACTGCTTCCTATTAAAAGGGATAATAAAGTTTTTTTCATGATTATAGTTTTTGTGTGAATATTACTTGTGCACCATCCTCAGTTGCTTTTTCTATCTTTACCGACTGTATATTTTCAGAGTAAGAAAACCTGGCACTGAACTCAGTATTTTGAAGGGAAGCTTTATGCCTGGATATTCCCTCTTTTTCATATACTTCCAGTTCAGGATTGAAAGGATCTTTCACAAGCTGTTTACCCATTTCTTTTCCATCAGCTCCTGTTAATGTAATTATAAGATCACCCTTACGGACGGCATCTCTTTCAAAAGAAGGCGTATGTTTTAATCTTCCATCTGCAATTTTAGTACTCTGGAGAGTAATTTTTGCATTTCCTGACTGATCTTTATCTGCTTTGAAAAACAAATAAATGATCCGTTCGCTCTTTGCTGCCAAAGTTTCTGAATGCTTATTCTGAACTAAATTATTTCTCTCTTTAAAGCTAAACAAGAGAAAGACAGGAACAATTAATACATTAAATACATTTTTCATGATCATTTTTATTTAAAGATATTAAAATTTTAAACATAAACGAAAATCATTATCAATACTTTTTCCACTAAAAAACATAGAAAGTCCTATCTTTGAAGCAATGATTTCAGAGAAAATAATTTTAGGAATTGACCCGGGGACTACGGTAATGGGATTTGGTATCATCTCCGTAAAAAAAGGAAAAATGGAGATGGTTTCTATTCATGAACTTATCCTGAAAAAATATCCCAATCACGAAACCAAGCTGAAGTATATTTTTGAAAGAACCCTTTCTCTTATTGATGAGTTTCACCCTGATGAAGTTGCTCTTGAAGCTCCTTTCTATGGGAAAAACGTTCAGAGTATGCTAAAACTTGGCCGTGCTCAGGGCGTTGCTATGGCAGCCAGTCTTTACAGAAATATTCCTATAACCGAATATTCTCCAAAAAAAATCAAAATGGCGATCACAGGAAACGGAAATGCCAGCAAGGAACAGGTAGCAGGAATGCTTCAGAACCTTCTTAAATTAAAAGAATTTCCAACAAAATATTTAGATGCTTCCGATGGTCTTGCCGTAGCCGTATGTCATCATTTTAATTCCGGGACCATAGCAGATACGAAATCGTATTCCGGATGGGAGAGCTTCCTGAAACAAAATCCGGACAGATTGAAATAGATTCACATTCTTTTTCAATTTTTCAAAATCAAAAATTAACATACTGAAAAACAATATCTTACGAAAACACACTCAATTACTTGGTAAAACATAATACTATCTTTTACATTGGTATGATTTTTAGTACTACCTTTGTATAAATTTTCAGTTATGAAAACAAACCAACAAACTATAAATCAAGGGACTCATACAATAAACTGGTTCCAAAAGTTTCTGATGGTATGTTCAGGCGGGAACATCCATATTTTGAGAAAAACTCCGAGTGAATGGAACAAGTTTTCCGGCATCGGGGGTATTGTACTTTTCACTGCAGTATTCGCCACTTTATCTGCAGGCTATGCGATGTATACAGTATTCGACAATATTTGGGCGGCTGCAGGATTTGGAATCCTGTGGGGTCTGATGATCTTCAATCTTGACCGTTATATTGTTTCTTCCATCAAAAAGACAGGAACATGGTGGAATCAGATCCTGATGGCTATCCCGCGTCTTATCCTTGCTACGTTTCTGGGAATTATCATTTCCAAACCTTTGGAGCTTAAAATTTTTGAGAAAGAAGTCAACAAACAGCTGAATACCATTATCCAAAGAAATAAAAAACAGCTTCAGGGTGAAATGAACGGGCGAATTCTTCAGCAGAGCGGACCTTTTGAAACAGAAAAGCAGCAGATTTCAGGAAAAATCGCTCAGTATCAGCAGGCATATGATTCGGCTTCGGTAGAGCTTGAAAAAGAAATTCTGGGTAAACAATCCGGACTTACCAGTGGAAAAGAAGGCTATGGTCCCAATGCAAAACGTAAACAGCAACTGAAGGAGCAACGCAGGCTGGATCTGGAAAATTATCAGAAACAAGCGGCTCCAAGACTTGAATATCTAGACAAAGAAATATCCAAAGTATACACAAATCTGGAAACGGAAAGAAAATCTACAGAAACTTTTGAGGATAAATTCAATGGTTTTGCAGCAAGGCTTCAGGCTTTGGACGAACTTGGTAAGAATTCTGCTATCATTGGACTGGCTGCCACTTTTATCATGGGATTGTTTATCTGTCTTGAGATTTCTCCGGTTCTGGTAAAACTGATCTCTCATGTAGGCCCCTATGATTATCTTTTAGAAAAAACAGAAAACGATTTCAGATTATACTCCAAAGAAAAAATTGAAAAAGGAAATGCATTGACTGATTTCAGAATCGATGATTTTAAAGATAATCTAAAAAATTAAAATGATCATATAATACATTATTTGCTGTTAAATATTAGAGAAAAAATCTATAATAAATCATTTTTCAATAAATAAAATCTAACCTTTTGTTATATAACGAAAGGTTTTTCTTTTAATCAAGTATTTTATGTAAAAAATTTTCTAATTTTATACTACTTAAAATTCTTGCTATCATGAAAAACTTAATTTTTGCATGTACACTGCTGATAGGCAGTGCATTTGCCCCTGCCCTAAAAGCACAGGCATCAGAACCATTTTTAGGGCAAATAGCCTTTGTACCTTATAATTTTGCTCCAAAATACTGGGCAGAATGTAATGGGCAGCTTCTGCCCATCGCGCAAAATCAAGCACTTTTTTCACTGTTAGGAACCACTTATGGAGGAAACGGAACCACCACATTTGCTCTACCTGATATGCGGGGAAGAGTACTCGTTCATAACGGACAGGCTCCGGGCGGCCCTACAATGTATACTATGGGAGAAACCGGCGGAACTGAGAGTGTAACATTATTGATAACACAAATGCCGGCTCATAATCATACTGTGAATGCTGTAACGACGGAAGGAAATCAAAATTCTCCCACCAATAATCTTCCGGCAGACACCAAAACACTCGACAAAGAATATTCCGATGCAGCGGCAAATACGACCATGAAAAACACAATGGTAGGAAGCACAGGAGGAAGCCAGCCTCACGAAAACAGACCTCCGTTTATTACGCTGAAATGTATCATTGCATTAGCAGGAGTCTATCCATCTCAAAACTAATCGTTATGAAAATTCTTTACTTATTATGTCTTGTTATAGGAAGCTCAGCTTTTACACAGACAATAACTTTCAGTGGATGTCCCAATCTGTTTGATAGCCCGCCTAATACGTATGTATTTAACAAAACAGGAGTAGATGCCTTTAGTAAGAACATCTACATGACCAGTCCTATTGACGGCGGACAAGATTGTAGTGGATTAGGTACCTGTGAATTTAAAATCCAATGGAACAATGCTCTTACAAGATGGGAATTTCTTGGTGATGAAGGAAACGGAACTTTTACGACTCCTTATCTGATTTATTATAACTCAACAGCTAATAATTCTGTTCCGATACCTCCCGGTAACAGTGTCGGAACCTGGGTTGAAAATACAGCAATGACTAACGGGCAATGTGGAGGAAATCTTACTGCAGTAAACTCCACCATGACAGGTGATGTACAGACCACTACATTAGGCACTTCAGACCTTTCAAAAAATAAAATTCAGATTTTCCCTAATCCTGTGGTTGATTTTATTACTATTTCCGGTATTGACGATGGGCTAACCATCGAGATTTACAATATTGACGGACGCCTGGTAAAATCAGAAATGTTTGATTCCAAGATTGATGTTTCACAACTTGTTTCCGGAGGATATATATTAAAAATAAATACCCGGAATTTTCAGATACATCAATTTAAATTCGTGAAAAAATAAAGTATTATTCTGTTTCAAGAAATCAATTACTGAAGCTTTCGGATATTCCGGAAGCTTTTTATTTGACGAGGAATGTTTTTTGCATGAAATGAAGTATGCCTTCAAGTGTTGTCAATCATTTCATCTATTTTCCGGATACTGAAATATTAAGAATTATATATCAGTCAGGAGCAGTTTATGACTATCTTAAGGTACCTCCTGAGATTATAGAGAATTTTAAAAAAGCCAGATCCAAGGGACAATTTCTTAACAAAGTTATCAAACCCAGGTTTAAGTACAGGAAGATTGAATAAAGTAATCCTGACAATAAGATAATTTAAATAAAAAAACCGCACATATTGTGCGATTTCTCATATTTAAATTCAATTATAATTTTATAAAGAATAATTTGGGGCTTCCTGCGTGATAATTACATCATGAGGGTGGGATTCTTTCAATCCGCTTCCTGTAATCATTACCAGCTTGGAATCTTTTTGAAGGGTTTCAATATCTTTTGCTCCACAGTATCCCATACCGGCTCTTAAACCTCCTGTCAGCTGGAAAATAACATCTTCCAGTTTTCCTTTATGCGGAACTCTTCCTTCAATTCCTTCCGGAACGAACTTTTTAGCTTCACTTTGGAAATATCTTTCTTTACCGCCTCTCTTCATTGCTGAAAGACTACCCATTCCCTGGTAAGATTTGAATTTTCTTCCCTGGAAGATAATTTCTTCTCCCGGAGCCTCATCCGTACCTGCTAAAAGTGAACCTAACATTACAGCACCTGCTCCACTGGCGATGGCTTTTACAATATCTCCTGAAAGTTTAATACCTCCGTCACCAATTACCGCTACATTCTGAGATTTAGCATACTCGTAAACGTTATAAATTGCGGATAACTGCGGAACACCTACTCCGGCAACTACTCTTGTTGTACAGATGGATCCTGGGCCCACCCCTACTTTCAATACGTTTGCTCCGGCAGCGATAAGGTCTTTGGCTGCATCTGCTGTCACAATGTTTCCTCCTACAATATCAAGTTCAGGATATGCTTTTCTGATTTCTGAAATTTTATCTAAAACTCCTTTAGAATGACCATGTGCAGAATCGATGGCTACAATATCAACTCCAGCCTGTACCAAAGCCTCAATTCTCGCTAATGTATCTTCTCCTACACCTACTCCGGCTCCTACGATAAGACGTCCGTTTTGATCCTTATTAGCATTAGGGTATTCTAACTGATTATCGATATCCTTGATCGTAATTAAACCTACAAGTTTGTTATCTTTATCTACGATAGGAAGTTTTTCAACTCTGTTTTTAAGAAGGATTTCTTTAGCCTTTTCAAGGTTGGTATCTTTATCTGAAGTGATCAGATTATCTTTGGTCATAATCTCTTCCACTTTCATATCAAGATTTTCCTGATATTTTACATCTCTGTTGGTAATAATTCCGATCAGAACATTATCAGCATCCACTACCGGAAGGCCGGAAATCTTATATCTTGACATAAGATCTTTAGCTTCCCCTAAAGTATGATCTTTAGATAGCGTAACCGGATCAGAGATCATTCCGTTTTCGGAACGTTTTACGCGGTTTACCTGAGCTGCCTGCTCAGCGATTGTCATGTTTTTGTGGATAAATCCTAACCCTCCGACTCTTGCTAAAGCAATGGCCAGATCAGCTTCAGTAACAGTGTCCATCGCAGCGGAAACTATCGGAACATTCAGCGTGATTTTGTCGGTAAGTCTTGATTTTAATGAAACCTGGTTAGGTAAAACTTCTGAATAAGAAGGGACTAGAAGAACGTCATCGAAAGTGATGGCTGTCTCTACAATTTTGTTATGAATAGACATCTTTACTTTCTTTGCAAAATTAGGTTATTTTGGTGAGATATGAAAATCCTTTTTGATAGTTTAAATAAAATTTAATAATCAATAACTTAAATCGAAAAACCGCCCTTTTGTGAGAACGGTTACGGTACAAAATAATTGAATAAGTTTGAAACTACTTTATTATAGGTTAAATTGGGCCAGTAAGATCTATTTGATGAGACTTCCATTTTCATCAATATTCTCAATATGGGTCTGATTATTTTTATCGATGTATAATTGTAATCTTACTTTCCCTTTATTATCGCGGATAAATATGCCTACATCACCATTGGCTGTCTTACCTGCAAAAAAGCGTTCACTTCCCAGTTTACCTTTTTCCTGTAGTTGTGCGAATGCTTTTTTAGAAGCTTCCGGATTTTTCAGTTTCCTGATAGAATCAGCAGCCTTAATAATATCCTCCATCGGGAAATCATCAGGTCGATCCCAGAGTTTTAAACCATATACTCTTTTTTTGTCTTTTCCTGAACCTTCAAAATACTGAAGCTGCATAATCTGATCTGTATTTCTCTGGTCTACAGAATAGACCATTCCGGATTCTTTCTCATTGCCGTCATACACAAGCCCTCCACATTCATCTCCCAGGGAATTGAAAAAAATAAGTCCTGCTTCTCTTTCACGGGGTTTCATTTCCTTATGATTCACCAATCCGGGATGCTGGCGCTCCTTATTACTGATAACCATCTTTAAAGTTCCATCTTTCTCAACGATATTGATACGTTCTACATCTATTTCTTTGAAACGTTCGTTGGAAGACTGATTTTTAAAAGCAAGAAAGAAAAACATTACACATAGTACGGTAAGTACAGCGGCGTAGATTTTAAGGACCCGGACTTCTCTTATTAATTTTTCCATGCGTTAAAAGTTTTGGAGATCAGTTATCAGGATTATTGAACAGCAGCGGAATTAGGTCTTTTGGGGACGTTGATATCATCTAGTTTTTACTTGATTTGTCTTAGGCTTCCTCCTGAAATTTTATCCACTTTGGCATCCAACTCAGGGTTTCCTTTCAATTTTACATCGGCTCCTGAAGAAACATTTACTTTCAGTTTATCTGTAACCAGCAACGAAAGACTTGCTCCCGAAGTAGATTCTGCTACTGCCGTGGCAATTTTAAGGTCATCTGCTTTACATGAAGCACCACTGCTCGTTTCTATGACGGCGGAAACAGCTTGACCGGATAATTTTACGCTTGCTCCGCTCGAGGTATCCAAAGCCAGTTTCTGTGTGGTAAGTTCAGCAGTCAAAACAGCCCCGGAACTCGCTGTAACAGCGGCAGCCTGTCTCGCATTAAAAGTTCCTTTAATAACAGAACCTGACTCTGCTTCAATCTCCATACTGTTTTCATTAACAGGATTCACTGCTGTAAAAATACTTCCTGATGAAGTCTTGATACTTTGAAGTGAAGGAGCAGAAACATTAACATTAAGATTTTTAAATCTCAGATTACGGACTCCTTTATTGTCTACGTATATTTTCAATACTCCGTCCTCCACCTTGGTGATAACATATTGAAGTTTATCTGCATCTGCAATTACTTTTACACTGCTGGTATTTTCCTGCTTAAAGGTAACATTTACTCCCACGCTGGCATCTATTTTTGAAAACTGGCCTACATTTCTGTTATCTCCATTCAGATAAGAAGAGGTATTGCCTGATGTAAGGTCATTTCTTACAGAACTCGTCACAGAAGATGTAATTGTTTCACCAGAATTAATGATCTTATTAACATCCGAAAGCTTCATCTTTCCATTGAGGATAAAAATGATATTCTCTTCCTTGGAATCCACATTAAAAACCAGATTCTCCAGATAATTGTCTTTTTCCTCCTCAGCCAGAAATTTCATAGAAGTTCCGTCACTGCTCATGGACATCAGCTCATTGAAGTTGAGAGCGTTTAAAGCCTTGTTTATTCTCTCTGTTTTTTCTTCATTCATTTTTATGTTCGCAAGATTTTCATCTTTTAAACGATCCGGGAAAGTAATTTTAGGAATAATCAGAATTTTAAGCCCCTCTACATCGTTCAGTATAGGTTTTATCTTTCCGATATAGGCATCATTAACATCAATGGTATTCAATAGCTTGAACATCGGTTTTTTGATGTTGATAGAGGTTACTCTTCCTCTTTTTTCAAAATCCTGAAAAAGCTTGTCTAATTTCTCAGTCTGTGCAGAATAAGTTGCAAAGCTGCTCAGCATTATGGCTATTATAAAAAATATTTTTTTCATGAGATTGATCTGATTTTTAGTATTCGCTGTCAAGATTTTCATTTTTTTGAGAAGATGCTACTGTTTTTTTTAACTCACTTCCTAGTTTCATAAAGGAGTATTTTGCAACATCTATGGCTTCTTTTTCACTGCTGATTCTTTTTCCGTTTACAATGACATATGAGTCATTGTATGCTGTTGCAGAATCATTTAAATTTTTACCCGGGAAGGAAGAATTATCAACATATCTGGGTTTTCTTTCTTTTTTAAGCCTTCCTCTTTTTGGTAGAATATCATCCATTACATCTTTTTCTGCCACCTGGTTATCCTGAAAAACAGAATCTTTTTTCACTCCGGAAATAGAATCGGTATGATTCACCGCTACCTGTTCCTGGTGATCACTGTTTTCTTCCATAAACCCGGACTTTTGTTTTAAGATTTCATCTTTTACCAGTTTTTCTCTGTCCTGCACATCTGCTGTGCCGGAATTATTATCATTAAGAAATAAGCCGATTCCGAAGACCAGCATCACACTGGCGGCCATCCAGAACCATTTGGGAAAAGAGGGTTTCTTTTTTTCTTCCAATGGAATAATAGGTACAGCATCCTGTTCAGGTTCCGTACTTTCTGCAGTCTGAAGAAAATCCTCAAAGCTCCAGTCCATTTTTTCTTCCTTGATCTCCCGGAAGACTTCGTCGTATTTATCTTGTAATTGATCTTTTTTCATAGCTCATCAGTTGTGAGATTTGTTCTTTTACTTTTTGTCTCGCACGCATCAGGTTTACCCTTACTGCATTTTCCTCCATTTCCAGCATTTCAGAAATTTCGGAAACATCATATTCTTCTACATCTTTCAAGTGGATGACCATCTTCTGTTTCTCAGGGAGCTGATTGATAAATCCTACAATATGTTCCTTAAGGTTATCAACTTCCATACTGTAAAGCTCCGAGCGGTGAAGCTGCATATCCGCAAAGCCGATCTTTACGTCGTGATGCTTCAATCTGTTCAGGCATTCGTTCCGGACCGACTTCAGCGCATAGGATTTAAAATTCCCGAATTGCTCAAGCTCATCCTTCTTCTGCCAAAACTTCATCATGAGATCCTGTACTACATCTTCCGCTTCATCACTGCTCATGACAAACCGTTTCGCAAAACGATACATCTCGTCTTTGAGAATAAACACCGTATTCTTGAAAGTTTCTTGGGTCATGAGTTTTGTTTCTTATAGGTAAGACAATTGCAGTTACTTATCTATTACATCAAAAATAAAAAAACTTCAAAAAAATTTGAAGTTTTTATTATAATCGAATTAATACGTGTCAAAAATATGTTTCAGAATCGCTTTATCTTCTTCTGTTAAAGCAACTTTTCTCCTTGCCATAGCTCTTTCTGCTACCTCATATACTTTATCAAGCTTGAACCTTTCATCACCTTTCAATCCGCCCCATGAAAAGTTTTCTACAAGATTAGGTGGAAAACCTGGTTTGAAGATATTCGAAGCTACTCCAATTACCGTTCCTGTATTCAATTGGGTATTGATGGCTGTTTTGGAATGATCACCCATAATCAGACCTGCAAACTGTAATCCCGTATCTTCAAATGATTTTGTTCTGTAGTTCCAGAATTTCACATTACCATAGTTATTTTTCATGTTTGAAGAATTGGTATCCGCTCCGAAATTACACCATTCGCCAATCACAGAGTTACCTACAAAACCTTCATGTCCTTTACTCGAGTATCCGAATATAATGATATTATTCACTTCCCCACCTACTTTACAGTGAGGACCGATTGTGGTAGCTCCATAAATTTTAGCTCCAAGATTAAATTTGGAATCATCACAAAGGGCGATTGGCCCGCGAAGATGACAACCTTCCATCACTTCAGTATTTTTACCGATATAAATCTTACCTGTTTTTGTATTGATGGTAGAGAATTCAACATAAGCTCCTTCTTCTATAAACAGATCTTTTTTATCGCCTAAGAACCCATTGGTTGAAGACAGCTCCTGTGAGGTTTTTCCTTTGGTAAGAAGCTCGAAATCAAAGTCAATCGCATGATGGTTATAGGTAAACAGATCTTTTGGTCTTTTAAAGAAAACAAGATCTTCCTTAATATCCGTCATTTTCTCAATCTGGTTCAGAGAAAAACCTTTCATATTGATTTTTGCGGCGATTAATTCGTCTTCATACACCAATGCTTCCCCTTGCTTAAGGTCTTTAATCTGTTGAATCACGGTTTCTGTTGGCAGGAAATTCGGAACAAGAAAAAGGCTTTCTTTTTCTTCCGGGCTTTTAAATTTATCCTGAAGGTATATTTCTGTGAAATAAGTTACCTCAGTGTTTTCAAGTATTTTCTGCCATCTTTCAGAAAATGTAAGGATTCCGCATCGCATCGCAGCAACCGGGCGGGTAAAAGTAAGCGGAAGAAAATCTTCCCAATATTGTGCGTCTGAAAATACCAACTGCATCATTCAGTTTTTAAGTTTAAAGTTTAAAATTCAAGATCAACAAATTTACAATAAAAAAAGTCTCCCAAAAATTGGAAGACTTTAATATTTTTAATGTACAAAAATTACTTAGCGAATTTTTTATACTTGTTCATGAACTTATCAACTCTACCTGCAGTGTCAACTAGTTTTACTTTACCAGTGTAGAAAGGGTGAGAAGTTGAAGAGATTTCCATTTTGATTAGAGGATACTCTTGTCCTTCGTACTCGATAGTGTCTTTTGTTTCTGCAGTAGACTTGCAAAGAAACATCTCGTCGTTACTCATATCTTTGAAAACAACAAGTCTATAATTTTCTGGGTGGATTCCGTTTTTCATAATACTATTTTTAAAAAAATTAAAGTTTGCTTTCGAAATAGTAATGGATATTTCTCTGCTAAATTTTAGGTTGCAAAAATACAACATTTTTTTAAAATTCCAAATACTGAATTCAATATTTTTTTATTAATAAGAAATTCAAAGTATTTTCGTTAAATTTGGAACTTACTTAAACTTTAATTTCAATGAAATTCAAATTATTACTTGCTTTTTCCTTCTGGATGTTACTTGTAGCAGTATCATGTAATAAAGATGATATAACGTTTGACAGCCCTACGCAGGAGCTTCGTTTCTCAAGAGATACGGTATTTTGTGATACGGTATACCATCAGGTACGTTCAGAAACTTATGTTGTGAAAGTATATAATAATGAAGATAAGGATATTATGATCCCAAGAGTGAACCTTGAAAAAGGAGCCGCTTCATTATATAGAATCAATGTAGATGGACAACCGGGATATGATTTTAAGAATGTTCCTTTAAGAAAGAAAGACAGTCTTTATATTTTTGTTGAAATTGCCCCGGAAGCTACAGGACCGGAGGCCATAGCGGAAGACAAAGTTCTTTTTACCAGTCCAACAGGACAACAGCATGTAACTTTATTTTCTGTCGTTCAGGATGCAGAATTTTTTATTCAGACTCCTGGCAACCCGAATGTAATTACCAGTTCCACAACATGGAATAATGATAAAGCAAAGATCATCTACGGAAATCTTACCATTAATCCTAATATAACATTGGATATCAATCCCGGAACGAAAGTATACTTCCACAAAAACAGCGGAATGAAAGTTTCTTCGGGAGCGGTCTTAAATATTAACGGTACTCAGGCGGATCAGGTTATTCTTCGCGGAGACAGGAATGATCCTTATTATGATACGATTCCTAAAAACTGGAATTCTATTAAAATGGAGGCCAATTCTACCCTTAAGATGAACCATGCAAGACTTTTCGGCGGTACGAGAGGACTGGATATGAAGCAAACCAATGCTACCATCACCAATTCCTTCATCCATACTTTCTTTGAATACGGAATTTATGCCGTGGGTTCTACCGTGAATGCCAATAATCTTGTCATGAACAATTGCGGTTTATCATGTATCGGTATTTTCCTTGGTGGAAAACATAGCTATACTCACGCTACGATTGCCAATTACTCCAGGACGATGAGTTCTTTTGACAGAGCAGGAATTTTTGCAGCCAATGAATGGAAAAATGATGCCGGGCAATCACAGCAGGGCGCTTTGCAGCTTCTTGACATCAAAAACAGTATTGTGTATTCTGACCGGGATGATGCGGTTCATTTCGAACAAACCCCAGGCCAGCAGTTTGAATTCTTACTTCAAAATTCATTAATCAAATATACCAGTGCAACAGGATCCGGCTTCACTTTTGACAATAATCCGAATGTGATACAAACGGTCAAGAATGCAGAACCACAGTTTGTCAATTATTTTATGGCTAAAATGAATTTAAGGGTAAAACCCGGTTCTCCGGCCCTTGGAAAAGGAAATGCAACTGTTGCAGCAACGGTACCTTTTGATATTGTGAATGTTTCCAGAACCACCAACCCAACTCTAGGAGCTTATCAATAATGGAAATTACACAGTTACAGCAGCAGGTAGATGAATGGATAAAAACCATTGGAGTAAGATACTTTAATGAACTTACCAATATGGCAATGCTGACAGAAGAAGTAGGTGAAGTAGCAAGAATCATTGCCAGAAGGTATGGTGAACAAAGCGAGAAGGAAAGTGATAAGACTAAAAATCTTGGGGAAGAACTGGCAGATGTGCTTTTTGTAACATTATGTTTAGCCAATCAAACCGGAGTTAATCTGCAGGATGCTTTCGACAGAAAAATGAAAATAAAAACTGACCGTGATAAAGACCGGCATCAGAACAACGAAAAATTGAAATAAATATAAATGATGAGTTATGAATACCACATCAATTTGTAACTCATTATTTTTTTAGAAATGTAGATCATAATGAAGCTAGAAAAATCAAAATTATCGGGAGATAAAACAGTACAGATCAGCGGTTCGAAGAGTATTTCGAATCGTTTATTGATTCTGGAAAGCCTGTTTAGTAATATAAAAATCGGGAATTTATCCAATTCCCAGGATACTCAGCTGCTGAAAAAAGCATTATCTGAGAACACAGAAACCGTGGACATCCACCATGCAGGAACGGCGATGCGTTTTCTTACTTCTTATTATTCTATTCAGGAAGGAAAGACAACTGTTCTTACAGGTTCCGGAAGAATGAAAGAAAGACCAATCAAAAATCTGGTAAGTGCATTGAGGGATCTTGGAGTGGAAATTGAATATATGGAGAATGAAGGTTTTCCCCCCTTAAAGATTACAGGAAGAAAAATCACCCAGACTTCGGTAAATGTTCCTGCGAATATCTCAAGCCAGTTTATCACTTCACTGCTTCTTATTGCCGGAAAACTTGAAAACGGATTAGTCATTAATCTTGTAGGAGAAGTGACCTCAAGATCTTATATTGAAATGACACTTGACATCCTGACCAGATTTGGCATCCAAAGCAGCTTTGAAGGGAATACCATCAAAGTAGAACCATTTACTCCTGACAAGAATGCTGAGGCTGCAAATTATGAAGTGGAAAGCGACTGGAGTTCGGCTTCTTACTTCTACTCTATCTGTGCATTGGGAAGAAAAACAATTCATCTGAAAAGTTTTTATAAAGAATCCACACAAGGAGATTCTGCCATTGCTGATATCTACGAAAAGTTCTTCGGGATTAAAACTACATTTTCTGAAGATGAGCATCAATTAACGCTGGAACCTCAGCCCGGCTTTTCTTTCCCGGAAAAAATTGTCCTGGATATGAACAACTGTCCGGATATTGCACAAACTCTTTGCGTAACAGCCGCAGCCTTAAAAATTCCTTTTGAAATTTCCGGACTGGGAACTTTAAGAGTAAAGGAAACTGATAGGCTTCTTGCCTTATATAATGAGCTTAAAAAACTGGGTACCGAAACAGAAATCACAGATCTAACAATTAAATCAACCAGCTTTGGAGAAGCACAAGACCATATTTCAATCAAGACCTATCAGGATCACAGAATGGCGATGAGTTTCGCTCCGTTCTGCCTGATTAAAGAACTCAATATTGAAGATGAAGATGTGGTAGAAAAGTCTTATCCAATGTTCTGGAAAGATCTTGAAAGCATACTGACTCATTAATTTAACAATATAAAAATGTGGTAATTTGAAAAATGATTTTTATTTCGGATTACCACATTTTTAATGATACTGATAATCATGAAATCTGTCATTCACTTTTTGATATTCTTATCTGTGACGAGCTTATCTGCTCAGAAGCTGAAAAGTTTTTCGGTTCCGAAGGGTTATACTCAGATTGCAGAAGCCAAAGGTGATCTTGACAAAGATGGAAAAGATGAAACGGTCCTTGTATTTAATACGAATATAAAAGCATCATACGAGCAGAACCCGGAAGGTACAAGTGACTATAAAAGGGTTTTCTATATTCTGAAAAAGGAAAACAGTGGTCTGAAACTATGGAAAGAAAATTCTGATATCATTTTTTCAAGCGGATTCGGATTTTATCCTTCCGATAATACTCTTACAATCAATATAAAAAATAACTGTCTTGTTATCGAACAGCTGTTTTTTACCAATTCAAGGCATACCCAGAAATATAAACATACGTTCAGATTTCAGAACGGAGATTTTTATCTGATAGGTTTGTACGATCATTTTGAAGATACCTGTGATTTCAGTTTCACCAATGAAATCAATTTTTCTACAGGCCAAGTAATTGTTGACAGAGAATATTCATCCTGTGATGATGATACCAAACTACCCGAAAACTCGCATAAAGAATTTACTCATAAATTCCCGGCTCTTATTAAAATGAATGATTTCTTTATCGGAGACCACAAGTTCAGGCTTCCCGGTTTAAAAGAGGATTTTGTGTTTTAAGAGAGGAGATTGAAGCTGGACGCTAGAGGTTACTCTTTGACGGTGAACTTCAACACTCATTTATTATGATTTTTTATAACCACATTTCTTTAACGCAAAGTTAAATTAATTCTAATGTTGTAGTAAAGTGAGCTAAGAGGCCGACATACGTCGGTCATGAAGCTTTCTTTTATACCTCCGCTTAGAAAGAATCAATTTTATTGATTTCATCTTTGCTTCCTCTACATTTCCGGAATTAAAAATAAACTTTGCGTTAAGAAAATCAAACTTCCATCATCCATCCTCCAGCTACTTGACTTTAAACCAACTTAATTATCTCTTAAAGTTAAATTAACTCCTAATGCTTTGATATATTCTTATTTTTAAGCTACTTTAAAAATAAAAAAACTATGTTCAAACAAAGCATGAAACGTATGACAGCCATCACTCTTGGAGTGGTTACTGCATCCATCTTTTTTTCCTGTTCAAACGACAGTATCCTGGAAAGGGATTCCAATGAAAACAATGTCGCTTCTTTAACAAAAACAGCTGGCAGAGCTTCATTACTGCCTGTTTCTCTGAATAGCTGGATGGCCGGTCTTCAGGATAATATTTCTATTTCAAAAATATCAATTCCCGGTACTCATGATTCCGGAGCACGTATAGATGCCCCTCTTGTATCAGGTACGGCTAAAACCCAGGACCTCAGCATTGCAGAACAGCTGAATGCCGGTGTACGTTTTCTGGATATCCGCTGCAGACATATTGATAATGCTTTTACCATTCATCATGGTGCAATTTATCAGAATATGAATTTTGATGATGTACTGAATGCCTGTTATACGTTCCTTCAGAACAATCCGTCAGAAACCATTATCATGTCTGTTAAAGAAGAATATGATGCTTCCAACACCACCAGAACTTTTGAACAGACTTTTGATTCTTATGTTCAGAAAAATCCGTCTAAATGGGATCTTGGAGCTAATATTCCCACGCTGGGTGCTGTAAGAGGAAAGATCAAATTATTAAGAAGATTCTCTTCAGGAACAACCAAGGGAATCAACGCTTCACCATGGGCTGACAATACTACTTTTGACATCAATAACTCAGGTGTACAGCTGAAAGTTCAGGATTATTACAAGGTAACCAACAATGATGATAAGTGGAATGCAATCTCCAGCCTGCTTAACGAAGCTAAAACTGATACGAATGGCAAACTTTTCTTGAATTTCACCAGCGGTTATAAACCAGGAATCTTCGGGATCCCAAGCATTCCTACCGTATCCAATAATATCAATCCAAGACTTAAAACATTCTTCCAGACCAATACTCAGGGAACATTCGGAATAATGCCTATTGATTTTGTGAATGCTGAGCTTTCTCAATTGATCGTTAACACCAATTTCTAAATTATTATTTGTTAGATTTATTCAAAGGCTGTCTCTATTTTTGAGACAGTCTTTTTTTAAAATGAAAATTGAGAAAAAAGACTGCTTCGGATGGAAACAGTCTCTCTTTGTAAAAGTAAAAAAGTGTAAATCAAAAGCTACTTCTGAATTCCGTAAGCTGCCAGTATTTTGCTGAAGATTTCCGTATTTTCAAATAATCCTGTGAACTCTTTTGAATTGGGTCCGTACGCAAAAACACTTGAAGGAATAGAAGTATGATCATTTGTACTGAAATTCCCGAATACCCAACCCTCTTTCAGACTGCCATCCAAAAGTGTTAAACCTCCGGTTTCATGGTCTCCCACTACAATCACTAAGGTTTCTTTATTTTCGTCAGCAAATTTCATAGCTTTCCCTACAACATGGTCGAAATCCAGTAATTCTGTCACCAGCTGTTCTATATTATTGCTATGTCCTCCTCCATCAGTCTGCGACGCTTCAATCATCATAAAGAACCCTTTTTTATTATTCTTTAAATCATTTAAAGTAAGATCAAAGGCATCTGCAAGCCAGTTTCCTCTTCCATTGCTGATTCTTTGTGAGGCCAGAGGATCAATAACCAGCGTACGGTTATTGATTTTCGTTACTGATTTCAAATCCTGATAGAGATCGATTCCGGCATCTTTAAATTTCTGCATATTTCCCTGAGACAATCCACTTGTAGGGCCACCAATCAGGATTTTCGTTTTTGAAGCTGCAAAATCTTTCAGAATAGGCTCCGAACTGTTTCTGTTATCCGAATGAGCGTAGAAATCAGCAGGCGTTGCATCTGTAACATCTCCGGTGGAAATCAGGCCTGAAACCATTCCTTTTTCAGCAATGATATCAGGGATCTGTACCAGTGATTTTCCCATGTTGTCAACTCCGACAAAAGTGTTTTTGGTTTTCACTCCTGTTGCGAACGCTGTAGAACCCGGTGCTGAATCTGTAATATAGGCATTGGATGAATTGGTCTTGGAAAGCCCTGTGGATTTCATATTGAAAACATTCAGTTTCCCTTTATTAGCTGTAAAGGCAGCATAATATTGTGGTAAAGAAGTTCCGTCCGGAATAAGAAGAATGACATTCTTTACTTTTTTCTCCACACCATCTGACTGATACGTTGGAGTATAAGTGGCATATTCCTTTGTATTCTTATAAAAATTTTTCGGAATCGTGTTCATGAATTTTTTAAGATCCGGAATATGATCGGTATTGATATAATCTACTCCCAAATCCATCAGATTTACCCATGCATTCGGAAAATCCGGAGCTCCGTAAAAACGAACAGGTTTTTGCTTCACATGAGCTTTGTCAACCACACTTTTAATTTTTGCGGTTTCTTCATCCCTTGGAATTCCTTTCCCGTTCCATTTTACCAATCCCGGAAGATCTGCACTGAACACTCCGATTCTTTTCAACTGATCTGCAGAATAATTTTGGTCAATATCTCCATCAAAGTAAAGATAGTTGGGATAGTTCTTAAAATCTGCAGGCTGAGGTCTTCCTCCGGTAATCACAATTTTAATTCCGGAGTTTCCGGTAATCTCCGGGTATTTTTCCAGTGTACTCACTAAAGCTGCCAGTGAAGTTTTATAATCCTGCTTAATATCAATCAGCAACTGAAGTTTCTTACCAGCATCAGGATAGATATTTCCTTTGTTCAGCTTAATCTGTTTTGAAATATTATCGAGATAAAGACTTTCCAGTGTTCTGTCCGGAGAAAGTTCTTTTTCAGTATGAGCAACCCAAAGCTGGCCTTTTACCGGAAAAACATCTGCTTCTATAGAACCGAAATTGGCATAATATGCCTGCCAGAAAGGGATCTCCTGCATATAATCATTATGTGAATGTGCATTCCCTACATTATAATTTAGATAATTCTGTGCCTGATTTTCAGAAAAAACAGCAATGGCCAATACAGCCCATATTTTTGATAGTTTCATTCGTTTAACTTTATAATATTACAGACCAGAAAGGCCTGCCTTTGAAAAAACTATATCATCACAGAAAGTTCTGCAATGATATAGCGGCTTGTAGATAAAGATTAAATTTTACCAGCCTTCATTTTGTTTAATGATCCCATGACTGTTTACGATTTCAGCCTGTGGAACTGCCCAAACATTATGTACAGCCGGATTAAAGTTTCTTGCGGCCCAGACTACCTGTCCGTTGATACCATGCAGAGGCTTAGCATAAGCAGCCTGCGCATCTCCCCAACGTACAAGGTCTCTGTGTCTGTCTGCCCATTCACCTGCCAGCTCGCAACGTCTTTCATGTTTAAGGTCAGCCATTGTACATCCGTTTTTAGCAGATAAACCTGCACGTGCTCTGATCATATTGATCTCCTGATCAGCAGATTTTCCCTGCATCAGTAAAGCTTCTGCTTTAATCAGTATCACCTCAGCATAACGCATAATCGGAACGGCAAGGTCTGTACATGGATAATCTCCGTTGGCACTCACGTGACCACTTTTCAACTCATATTTGAAGGCATCCATATATTTATTAAACTGATATCCGGTAAGGGAATTCGTAGAAGCGTATATTCTTTCTTTTCCGTTAAAGGTAAACTTGTCTCCTATTTTAAGAATGGTAGCACTTCTTCTAAGGTCTCCCGTTTCGTATTCATCAAATAACTCTTTTGTTGGCTGAAAATATCCCCATCCGTTATATTCTCCCCATCCTTTGTTTTCAAGCATTACCCCCGGAAGAATACTTCCCCAGGCAGTAAACTTTGTAGTTCCGGGAACAGACCAGATGTATTCTGAGCTGTAGTTATTTTCAGCTTTGAAGACATCTGCAAAATTCCCCAATAAAGCTCTGTTTCCTTTGGTCATTACTTCGTTGGCCCAGAACTCCGCATTCTTCCAGTCTTTCATAAACAGGTATACTTTTGCTAACAATGCCCAGGCTGCCGCTTTATGAGGTCTTCCGTAATCCTTTGCAGGAAGTTCTGCCTGTGCAGGTAATAATTCAGCAGCTCTTTTCAGGTCATTGACAATGTACGTGTAATTTTCCATTACGTTAGCCGCTCTTGGAATCGGGTTAGGATCAGGATCTTTTGAACGGTCGATGATAGGAACACCTGCTTTTTCATTTCCATAAGAATAGGCAAGTTCAAAATACATTCTGCTGCTCATGAACAGAGCTTCTCCCAGATATTTATTTTTTGTTGCCTGGGAGGTTTGAATATTATCAACGTTACGGATCACACGGTTCGCAACTCCAATCACATTATATCTTTTGTTCCATTGAGTTTCAAGATCACCTGCCGCGATATAATTGCTGCTGAAGTTTTTGGCGTTATCCGCCTCACTTTTTGCTCTTCCGGTTACCATATCATCACTGGCATTGATAAACCAGAACAAACCTCTGCCGTAAAATTCACCATCGAATAAAGGCTTGTACATCGCGTTTGCCCCGGTAATAAGATCGTTTTCTGTTTTCCAGAAACTGGCTTCGGTAGGTGTTCCTTCAGGTTGAACATCCAGTTCGCCTGTACATGACAAAAGCATTACGGATATTCCTGATACTAACAATATTTTATTGAAAAATTTCATTTTTTTACTTTTTGTTGGTTAAAAATTATAATCCGATCTCTACTCCGAAGATGAATGAGCGTGCCTGGGGATATCTTCCGGTATCAACTCCGTAAGAGTTCATTCCTACTTCAGGATCAAATCCTGTATATTTCGTTATGGTAAACAGGTTGTTGGTGGTTACATACACTCTCACTTTGTTTACATCCAGTTTATGGTACAATTCTTTTGGTAATGAGTACCCGATGGTAAGGTTTTTCAGCCTTAAGTAAGATCCGTCTTCCACATAGAAATCTGATACTTTGGAATAATTACCACTCGGATCACCGTGTACCAGTCTTGGGATATCAGTATTGGTATTCTGAGGTGTCCATGCATTCAGGATATCTCTGTCCATATTATAGTTTTGTCCCGTTCCGCCCGGATTCAAAGAAATAAACTTCATTCCGTTGAAAATTTTATTTCCGTAAACGCCCTGGAAGAATAAATTCAGATCAAAGTTTTTCCAGGTCATGTTGTATGAAAAGCCATAGGAGAATTTAGGGTATGGACTTCCAAGATTAACAAAATCATTATTATTAAGCACTCCGGTATTTCCTTCTTTTTTCAGGAATTTGATATCTCCCGGCTTGGCATTGGGCTGGATAAGATTTCCGTTGGCATCTTTATAATTGTTGATTTCTTCCTGAGTCTGGAAAATCCCTCCGGTCTTATAACCATAGAAAGAATACAAAGGATCGCCTACTTTTACACGGGTTGGTTTCAAAACTCCTCTTACTCCGTTATCATTGATAAAGATTTCATTTACATTGGCAAGCTGCTTCACCGTATTTTTTAGTTGACTCATCGTAGCTCCTATTGAGAACGTGAAATCACCTGAAACTACTTTGTTATAATTAATTCCCAATTCGTATCCTTTATCCTGGAATAATCCGGCATTCACATACTGATTATTATACGTTGCCGTACTTGGTAAGCTTACGTTGAAAATCTGATCTTTGGAATTTTTCACGAAATAATCGAACTGTAAGGAAAGGCTGTTGTGAAGGAAGGAAGCATCCACCCCGAAGTTGGTCTGCTCAGATTTCCCCCATTTCAGATCGGGATTCGGACGTGTGGTTGCGTAATAAGCAATATTCTGAGAAGGATCCTGTCCGAAAATGACATTATTATCTCTTGTCATCAATGGATTCACAGCCTGAGGTGAAATTCCTCCAAGATTCCCCAGAATACCATAGCTTCCTCTCAATTTCAGACTTGACAACCATGAAATCTCCTTCATAAAGTTTTCTTTCGAAACCACCCATGCACCGGAAACCGCATAGTAATTGGCAAATCTGTTCTGTTTTGCTACGAGTGAAGAACCATCACGTCTTCCTAATAAACTTACAATATATTTTCCTGCAAAGTCATAGTTTACTCTCGCCAGGTAAGAAACCAAAGATTGTTTGAATCTGTAACTGGAAACATCTTTATTGGTATCCGCAGCGTTCTGAAGGTGCTGGAAAACCTCAGCTTCACTTCTGAAGTCATACGATTTTGCCACAAAACCATCATCAATTGTTTTCTGAAAAGTAAATCCTCCAAGGAAATCGAAATTATGCTGTCCTGCTGAGATTTTATAGGTTAACAATTGTTCTGCAAGTGCTGTTGAAGAATTATTGGATTGGTATTCCAGATTATTGGTATCAAAAATTTTTCCTACTTCAAGTACTCTGTACGTAAAGTTCTTTACTTCCCCCAGCTTAAAAGTCTGTGAGAAATTGGAACGGAATTTTAAATCTTTTGCCAGTGTAATTTCAGCATAAGGATTAATTAAAATCTCGTGGGTAGGATTTCTGATGCTGATTCTTTTAAGATAAGCAACAGGATTGATCATATCTCCGTAACCACCTGCCACATCAATCGGCAGTCCTGAAAAAGCACCGCTGGGTGTATATACCGGAACATTGGGCGGATAGTACATAGCCGCCACCAAAGCACCTGTATATCCACTTTTGGTATCAGCTGTATTGCCGTCAGAGTAATTATAGTACATATTTTCTCCGATCGTCAGCCAGTCTTTTACTTTATGTTCAGAATTGACTCTGAAATTGTATCGTTTTGCCTGAGTATTCAGTAAAATCCCCTCAAGATTTCTGTGGTTCATGCCCACAAAATATCTGGACTTTTCACTTCCGCCACTCAGATTTACATTGTATTCCTGAATTGTTCCTGTTCTGAAAATTTCTTTCATCCAGTCTGTTCTGGTAATTCTTCCGTCCGGATATTGATTAGGATTAAAAGCCATGGGTAAGCTTCCCAGTTTCCCAGCATTTTCATAGGCTTTGTACATCACATCCTGAAATTCTGCCGCATTCAGGGATTCTTTCAGCCTCCATGCCTGGTTTACACCGTACTTAACATCAAAATCTACTGTTAGATTCCCTTTCTTCCCTTTTTTAGTGGTAATCAGAATAACCCCGCCGGAAGATCTTGCTCCATAAATGGCCGCAGAGGCATCTTTAAGTACAGAAATATCCTGAATATCATTCGGATTGATAGAGGGTGTTCCGTTGAAAACCACTCCATCCACCACATACAAAGGTGTTTCTCCATTGATTCCTCCCAGACCACGAATATTGACCTTCGGTGCTCCGTTAGGATCTCCACCTTCGTTCACTACAGTTACTCCGGGAGCTTTCCCCTGAAGAACTTCTCCTACTCCGGATAAAGATCTGGAGGTTAGCTTATCCAGCGAAGCCTCCGAAACGGCTCCGGAAACTTTACTTTTTTTCTGTGTTCCGTAGCCGACAACAACAATCTCGTCGATGGATTTTTCTTTTAAGCTGTCTTTTTTCTGAGCGAGGAACATCGGTGAAGCCGATATTGCACCAATAAGTAATACCCTTCCCGTTAAATAAGTTACGGATACAGGGATTTTAAATACATTCATGATCTCCTTTTTGATTAGGTGCAAAATTAGATCAGTCTGCTTCCATGCCTCATTAAGGTTTTCTTATGTTTTTATTAAGAAATTTTAGATTTTTTCAGGTACCACCTACCACAAAATAAAATTAAAACCCTGTTTTTCAGAAACATATGTAATTAAAAGTAATCATTCCTCCGATGATGAATAATGAATTAATATTAAGTTTGTCTTAAATTTATTCCATGATAGAATAAAAAAACGCATTCAGCGGTTTGAACGAAAAATATTTTAAGAATCTAATTCTTAAAACACAAACTATACTTATTTTTCTGTATAAAAGTTAACTGTTTTTTTCACAAGATTCAACTTAACAATCCCACTTCTTATACCCATAAAAATATTCTCTTCATCAAATACTACGACAGAATTTGGATACAGATTATCCCAAAACTGTTTTCTGAAAATAAGAGTTGCTTTTTCATCCGCTACCTTATAAAAGCCATGGTAAGAGGCAATATAAATACTGTCATCAAATACGGCTACAGCTTCTAAGGCATCCCCAAAAGATTCGATTTTATTATAAGTGAAAGCTGAATCTTTATTTAATTCATACAAACTTCCCCAAATCCCTGAGCCTTCTGTGAAATAAATTTTATTTTGGAATCTGAAAATATCAACAATGTTTCCAAATTTTATTTTCACAACTTTGTCTTTATCTTCCTTAGGCTGAAAGTATAATGCTCCCCCAAATTCCCCTTTGTTTTCTCCAATCAATTTTCCATCTTCGATTTCTAATTCAGAATCTTTTTTGTAATAGCTGGTTTTTTCCACAATCAATCTACCATTATCTTTTTTGACAGCATAACAGTCTTTAGAATGAATAAGAACGAACCATTCCGGAGATTCTACTTTTGGAATAGAATGTTCAGTGAAATTCTCCGGAATTTTAATTTCTTGTCCTGTACAATAAAAGCTAAAATTGAGTATGAATAATATTAGCAGTTCTTTTTTCATCATTAATTTAAAACGTAATTAATTACTAAATTTTACCGAAGTTAAAATATAATAACTTTTCCAACACTGATGGATTATTTCTAAATATTTTAAATCAGTTAGAGAATACATCCAACTTTAAAGCTTTATCCATATCAAAGTTCATTTTTCTTTTTTTACATTTGCTGAAAATAGATTTTACTTTTGAACACAGACCATTAAAAACGTCTCCCTGGTATCAGAAGAAATAAAACATTAAAAATCATACGAATTCAATGACCATCATTATAACAGGAACCTCATCAGGAATCGGGTTTGCATTGGCAGAATATTTTGGTAAAAAAGGACATAAAGTATACGGATTAAGCAGAAAATATACAGAAAGCCAATATTTCAAATCTATCCCAACTGATGTGACAGACAATACTGCAGTTCAAAATGCTGTAGCTGAGGTTTTAAAAACAGAAAGCAAAATTGATGTTCTGATCAACAATGCCGGAATGGGAATGGTAGGTGCAGTGGAAGATTCTACGAAAGAAGATATTTTGAAGCTTTTCAGCCTGAATCTTGCCGGACCTGTGCAGATGATGAGTGCCGTACTCCCGAATATGCGTGCGCACAAATTTGGAAAAATCATCAATGTTTCCAGTATCGGAAGTGAAATGGGTCTGCCTTTCCGTGGATTTTATTCGGCTTCCAAATCCGCATTGGATAAAGTAACTGAAGCGATGAGATATGAAGTTTACCCATGGAATATTGACGTATGCTCTCTGCATCTGGGAGATATTAAAACCAATATTGCAGACAACAGAGTCATTGCACAGGTCTCCCAGCCTTATAAAAATGTTTTTGACAAAGTATATGCGCTGATGAATTCTCACGTGAATGACGGAACAGAGCCTTTGGAAGTCGCAGAATACATTGAAAAACTTTTAGCAAAAAATAAATGGAAAGCGCATTATTATTTTGGTAAATTCGGACAGAAAATCGGGGTTCCTTTAAAATGGATTCTTCCGCAGGGAACTTATGAGAATTTGATGAAGAAGTATAATAAACTGGATAAAAATTAGTTGATTGATAAGGCGCATTGTCATTCTGAACACAGACTGAAAGTCTGCGAACGTAGTTCAGAAATGCAGTGAAGAATCTTTTGTATTTTATAGAGATTCCCCTTCATATTCAGAAGAATAAATTGAAATTACTTTTAAAAATATTTTTTGTACTGTTCTGCGTTTTTACACAAGCGCAGAAGAAGCAGTATTGGCTGATTGATACGGAAACCAAGGTCAGGAAAAAAGTAAAAGATTCTACTTCTGCCGTAAAGTTTCTGGATTCCTTAGCCCAAAGTAATTATTTCTTCACGAAACTAAAAGACGTAAAAGTAAAAGGTGACAGCACGGAAATTTTCTATGATAAAGGAAAGAATTTCAACGAAACATATGTCAACCTTACAGATTCTCTTGTTCAGAAATTAAAAATCCAGAAAGATTTTTTCACTAAAAATTTAGACTCCACCAAGAAAAGTATTAACAAGACTTATATTGATGAAGGGTATTCTTTCAGTAGAATCAAATCTAAATACAAAGGTCAGAAAAACGGCTATCCGATTGTAGAGCTTGACATCAACAAGAATGATAAAAGAACAATCAACGGATTCGTAGTAAAAGGATACGAAAAAGTCCCCAAAAGATTCATCAAAAACCTTGAAAAGGAGTTTAAAGGTAAAAACTATGATGACAAAAACCTTTTAGCCATCAACAAAACCTTTCAGAGTCATCCTTTTCTGACCCTTGAACGGCAGCCTCAGACTTTATTTACAAAAGATTCCACCAGTATTTACCTGTTTCTGGAAAAGAAAAAGACAAATACTTTTGATGGGGTAATCGGTTTCGGGAATGATAAAACCTCCAAGTTTACCTTAAACGGGACAATGAATGTCAATTTCAGGAATATGTTCAATGGTTTTGAAACTGTGAATTTATACTGGCAGAGAAACCCTGATAAAGGACAGACTTTCGATCTTAGGGTAGATATTCCGTACCTTTTCAAATCGAATGTCGGGATGGATACAAAAGTAAATATCTATCGTCAGGATTCTACGTTTGCCAATGTAAAATTCCTGCCTGCCTTTTATTACCACATCAACAACCGGAATAAAATAGGTCTGAGGGCAACTCTCGAAACCTCTACTATTATTGATACGCTATACGTTCAGGGAAAAGACTACAACAAAAAAGGGATCGGGATATGGTATGAAATGACTGAGCCTACAGATATTGACCTTTTCCTTTATAAAACAAGGATCAATGCCGGATATGATTTCTTAACAACCACTTATTCAAAAGATAATATTAAAGCCAATCAAAATCAGTTTTATTTCTTTGGAGAACATAATTATCATATTTCAGGAAATCACTTTCTGAACATCAAAGCGGAGGGCGCCATGATGGATTCTAAAATAGAATTCTCTGCCAATGAATTATACCGTTTTGGGGGCTGGAATTCCATGCGGGGATTCAATGAAAACTCGCTCGCCGCTGACTTCTATTATTACGGAAGTTTGGAATACAGATATCTGATTGGTAACCAGGCTTTTTTTGATGTCTTTGGCCAATATGGTCAGCTCAACAATAAATCTTTAAATGTAAAACCCAAGCTCTACAGTGTCGGGCTCGGTTTCAATTTCTTCATTCCTATCGGTTTGATGAGCTTCCAGCTGTCTAATGGTAATGAGTTCGGAAATCCTTTTAAATTTAATGATATTAAAATCCACTGGGGAATTCTGAGCAGGTTCTAGAAATAGAAAGGAAGAGGGAAGCTGGAGGCTGGATGTTATCGAAGTCACAGTTTTACTATCCTATTATTATTAGAAGGTTTTTCTTCAAAAATTTATCGCTAAGGGGCTTCAAGAAGTTAAAACCACCACAAAAACTTCCAGCCTCCCTCCTCTCCCAGCTTCCTAACTATATTTATATAATAAAGCAAAAGTCTCCATACAAAAGACATTTTCTATTTTACTTTTCTATTAATTCTTCCTGTTAAAAAATATTAAATCGTATTTTTATTTTAATACATCATTAAAGTACAGGTAACAGTGCTCTGCTAAATTTGCCTTCAAAAAAATGAAGAAAACTCTAGCCACTTTTGCCGTTTTTTTACTTCCTCTTTATTTTTCCGCACAGGAAATCAATATTTCAGGAAATGTAAAATCAGAAAACGGTTCTAGTGTTTCCGGTGTGAACATCACCGACAAAAACACAGGAAAGACTGCTACTACAGATGAAAATGGTAATTTCACTATTTCTGCAAACCCAAAAGATATTCTTGAATTTTTTGCTCCTGATTTTTCCGTTTATACTGTTGAGGTTTCTTCCAAAAAACAGTATTCCGTTGTCTTAAAAAAGCAAAACGAAAAACAGATTGAAGGCGTTGTGATTACCGCATTAGGGATTGCCAAAAAGAAGGAGAAAATCGGATATGCTACTCAGGAAGTAGGAACGAAACAGTTTGAAACCATTACTACGCCGAGTATCGGGAACTTATTTTCCGGACAGGTTGCTGGTCTGAATGTTTCCAATCCAACGGGAATGCAGCAGGCGCCACAGTTTACATTGAGAGGAAACTCCAATCTTGTTTTTGTGATTGATGGTGTGATTGTGGAAAAAGAGGTTTTCCAGAATTTAGACCCTAACAATATTGAAAACATCAACGTCCTGAAAGGTGCTACCGCTTCTGCTTTATATGGTTCAAGAGGTCGCTACGGAGCTGTTTTGATCACCACAAAAAATGCTAAAAAGAAAGGTTTCTCTGTAGAATTTTCCCAGAACACCATGATTACGGCAGGGTTTACCAATCTCCCGAAAACCCAGACTGAATATGGTAACGGTTCCCATGGAAAATATGAATTCTGGGACGGAGCTGATGGCGGCGTGAATGACGGAGATATGATCTGGGGACCCAAATTCGTTCCCGGTTTACAGATTGCACAGTGGAACAGCCCCATCAGAGATAAAGTAACAGGGCAGGTAGTTCCGTGGTATGGAGCTGTAACAGGAACTCAGTATGATGATAAATCAAGGTATGAAAGAGTTCCGATTGACTGGAAGTACCATGATAACTTAAATACTTTTTTAAAACCTGCGGTTATCAACAATAATAACTTTGCGATCAGCTACAGAAACAACAAAGACGTATACAGATTCTCGGGGAATTTCATGAATTATGATGACAGGGTTCCGAATTCATACCTTCAGAAATACGGAATCAACTTCTCTTCTGAAAACCATCTTGGTGAGAAGTTAATCTTTGATACAAAATTCAACTTCAATCAGGCCTTCACCCCTAATATTCCCAACTACGATTACAACCCAAGCGGACATATGTACACCATCCTGATCTGGATGGGAGGCGATGTAGACGGAAAGGCTCTGAAAAATCACATGTGGATTCCCGGAAAGGAAGGAAGAGCACAGGCCAACTGGAACTATGCCTGGTACAACAACCCATGGTTCGGAGCTGAGTATTATAAAAATCAGAACAGAACCGATATTATCAATGCACAGACAGGCTTAGAGTATAAAGCAACACAGGATCTATCGGTAAAAGGGAAAATATCTCTTGTGGAAAACCACAGCAAAACGGAAATTTTGAGCCCTTATTCTTACTTCAATTATAGTGCGCCGAGAAGCGGAGGTTATATTCTGAAAGATAATAAGACATGGAACCTGAACTATGATGTTTTAGCCACTTATAAGAAAAAAATATCTGAAAACTTTGATTTTACGATCAATGCCGGAGGTTCCGCCTTCTATTATAAAAACAACAACAATGAAAGGTCTACGGACGGATTAAAAATTCCTGAAGTGTATACCTTCGAAAACTCTATCGGAGCGCTGAAAAATTATACCTACCTGAAGGAAAAACTGATTTACAGTGCTTATTCTACCATTGATATCGGATTGTATAATGCTTTCTTCATCAATATTTCCGGGCGTAATGACTGGTCTTCCACACTGCCTAAAGCCAACAGGTCTTACTTCTACCCTTCTGCTTCCATCAGTGCGGTTATTTCAAACCTGGTAAAATTGCCGGAATCTATTAATCTGTTGAAGCTTTCCGCTTCCTGGGCAAAAGTAGCCTATGACTTCCAGCCTTATTCCATCAGAAATTATTATCTGAATAATCAGGGAATCACATTCAACGGAAATCCGACTTATTATTATCCAACGACCCTGAATGTGGAAAACTCTTTGAAACCCGAGCAGACAAAATCTTATGAATTAGGGGTAAGCGCAGGTTTCCTGAATAACAGGATTACTTTGGACGCTACTTATTTCAGAACATTGGATTATAATAATATCCTTCAGTTCCCTGCCGCAGAATCATCCGGTTTCACCTCACAATATGTAAACGGGAATGAATATACTACAAAAGGTTTTGAAATCACTCTTGGTATGGTTCCGGTAAAAACAGCGGATTTCAGTTGGAAAACCTTAATCAACTGGAGTACTTATGAGCAAAAGCTGACTTCTATTTATGATAATATGCCCAACTACCAGAACATTAAGTTAGGGGAAAGAATGGACAGCTACTATGATTATACCTGGCAAAAGTCTCCGGACGGGAAAGTCATTCTTGATGCCAATTCAGGAATGCCGACAAGAGCTAATGCTCCGACTAACTTAGGACACTTCAATCCGGACTGGACTTTCGGTTTCAATAACTCCTTTAAATATAAAAAATTCACTTTAAATATCGGAATTGACGGAAGCATTGGAGGGATAATGAGATCGCAGGTCGTAGAAAAAATGTGGTGGGGTGGAAAACATCCTAATTCTATAGCGTACAGAGATCTTGAATACGCGAATCCGGGAACCTATTATTTTGTACCGGATGGAGTCAACTACAATCCTGCAACCGGTCTTTATACTCCGCACACGAAAGCCATCAGCTTCCAGGACTGGGCACAGAATTATCCATATCAGGCAAGAGTAACGCAGGATGAAAGTGAAGAATTTGCCAACGTTTTCGACAGAACCTTCGTTAAGCTGAGATCGGTAGTGCTGGAATACGATTTCTCTTCATTACTGAATCCGAAAGGAATGGTAAAAGGTTTCACGGCCAATATTTCTGCTTATAATTTAGCGATGTGGAAAAAATCAAAGAACCTTTACTCCGATCCTGATTTCCAGATCAGATCAGGCAGAAGCGGAGATGTCGCTAATGATATCCAGGATCCATCCAGCAGATGGTTTGGAATCGGTTTTAATCTTAAGTTTTAACTAAAAAGTACGTCAAGACAATGAAAAATACTATAAACAAAATGAAAGCGCAAAAAGGTAAAACGGCAAAATGGCTGATGAAATCTCTGTTTGCTGCAGGATTCCTTACCTTGGCTTCATGCGAATCCAACCTTGATACCATCAATGAAAATCCTAATGACCAGGCCAGCATTGATCCTAAATACCTTTTGACCTACGTAGAAAAATACACTTTCCAGGTAAATGGAGATAATATGTATGCCTCAAGGATGATGATTGGTACCGATGGTGAAAATTCATATCAGTATATGAAATGGAATGATGCTTCTTTTGAAGTTTATACCAAAGGGCTGTTAAATACAGGGAAGATGATGCAGGAAGCAGAGAAAAGAGGAAATAAAAATTATCTGGCCATCGGAAAATTCTTGAGAGCCTATCATTTCTTCAATATCAGTTTAAAAGTCGGAAGTGCTCCTTATTCTGAAGCAGCCAAAGGTGAATCCGGAATTACACAGCCTAAATATGATTCACAGGAAGCCATCATGTCCGGAATTTTATCAGAGCTCAAAGAAGCCAATGATCTCATTAATACCAACGATAAAATTGAAGGTGACATTGTATACAACGGAGATGCTTTAAAGTGGAAAAAACTGATCAACTCCTTCCGCCTGAAAATTCTTATTACTTTATCTAAAAAAACCACAGTAGGCAATTATAATATCGCTACAGAATTTGCTTCCATTGCAGGAAGCCAGTCTATCATGACTTCCATTGCTGATAACGGTGAACTTAAGTTTGCTGATGCTGCAGACAGCCGATACACCATGTTTAACAACAGTGGATATGGTTCTAGTTTGTATATGGCAGATTATTTTATCAATATGTTCAAAGACAGGCATGATCCGCGTCTGTTCACCTTTGCGGCACAAACTACCGGAGCGAAGGAAGCCGGAAAAGCAATTACAGATTACACAGGATATAACGGAGGAAATCCTACTTCTTCCTATTCTGATAATGCTGCTTTGATCACTGCAAAAAATATTTCTAAAGTAAACGACCGTTTTTATAAAGACCCTACTAACGAACCTGCTTCTGTATTAAGTTATTCAGAACTTGAGTTTATCCTGGCTGAAGCTGCGGCCAGAGGATGGATTTCCGGATCTGCCAAAACACATTACAACAATGCTGTTAAGGCCAGTTTCAATTTTTATCAGACTTATGTAAAAAATCCGGGACAATATTTCTCAGGCTTTGATGTAAACCAATATCTTGCAACTCCTTTGGTAGTGTATAATGATGCTGATCCTTTACAGACACAGCTCGAAAAGATCATGACTCAAAAATACATGACGATGTTCCATCAGGCACAGTGGACTTCTTATTATGATTATCTGAGAACTGGCTATCCAAATTATCCTTTAAAAACAGGAGTTCCGGCGCCTTTCAGGTTCAGATATCCGCAGTCTGAATATAATTACAACAGCAATAATTTAAAAGCTGCTTTAAACGCTCAGTACGGAGGAAATGATAATATCAACTCCAAACCCTGGTGGTTACAATAAAAATCTGATTATTTTTATATAAAAACAAAGAAACCGCAGGAAAATCCTATTAACTTGCGGTTTCTTTCTTATTACGATTGAACATGAACAGAAGAGAATTTTTAGAAAAATCAAGTCTTTTATTAGCAGGATTAGGAACGTCAGGAGTTCTGCATCCTTCCATTTTAAAAGCTTTAGCCATTGATCCGGCTGCCCAGTCTACATTTTATGATGCAGAACATGTTGTGATCCTGATGCAGGAGAACCGTTCATTTGATCATGCTTTTGGCGCTCTTAAGGGAGTAAGGGGCTTTTTAGATAAAAGAGCTTTTGTAAAACAGGATGGACATTCCGTTTTTTTCCAAAAAAATGACGAAGGGAAATATGCTTCTCCCGCCCGCCTGGATTTAAGAAATACAAAATCTACCTGGATGAGCTCTTTGCCTCATTCATGGGCAGATCAGCAGAAAGCACTGAACAAAGGGAAATTCGATCAGTGGCTTCAGGCAAAAGCCTCAGGAAATAAAGATTATAAAAATATCCCGCTAACCTTAGGATACTACAACCGTGAAGACCTTCCGTTTTATTATCAGCTGGCAGACGCCTTTACCATATTCGACCAGTATTTCTGCTCTTCACTCACCGGAACAACTCCCAACAGGCTATTCCTTTGGTCCGGAACATTAAGGGAACAGCAAAACGGAAAAGTAAAAGCCAATGTTGTTAATGAAAACATTGACTATGATAAAGCAAGACAGGCCAAATGGAAAACCTTCCCTGAGATTTTGGAAGAACAGAATGTTTCATGGAGAATTTATCAGAACGAAATCAGTCTTCCAAAAGGAATGTCCGGCGAGCAGGAGGCTTGGTTAAGTAATTTTACAGATAACCCGATTGAGTGGTTTTCAAGATTCAATGTTAAGTTTTCAAAAGGATATTATGAAAACATTCCCAATATCATAAACTATCTGAAAAAGGAAATTGAAAAAGATCCTGATCAGAAAAAAAGACTGGAAGCCATGCTGGCTGAAGTTCAGGAAGATCAGGTGAAGTACCATCCTGACAATTATTCAAAACTTTCAAATGAAGAGAAAAACCTGCACGAAAAAGCTTTCACCACCAATGTACATGATCCTGATTACTGGAAACTGGAGATCGGAAAAGATGAAAATGGTGAAAGGCTTGTCGTTCCCGAGGGTGATGTATTATTCCAGTTCCGTAAAGATGTGGAAGAGAAAAAGCTTCCATTGGTTTCCTGGCTGGTAGCTCCGGAACATTTTTCTGATCATCCGGGATCACCATGGTACGGAGCCTGGTATATTTCTGAGGTTTTGAATATTCTCACCAAAGATCCTGAAACCTGGAAAAAAACAATTTTCATCATCAATTACGATGAAAATGACGGGTATTTTGATCATGTACTTCCTTTTGCCCCACCGGTAAATCCAAGTCAGCCTGTTGATATGAACGGAAAAGAAGGGGTGGAATATGTGGATAAAACTCAGGAATATATGAGCAATCCTTCTTTGAAAAGCTATGAAAAAGTAGAAGGAACTGTCGGATTGGGTTACAGAGTCCCTATGATCATCGCTTCTCCCTGGACGAAAGGAGGCTTTGTCAATTCTGAAGTATCGGATCACACTTCTGTACTGCAGTTTTTGGAGAATTTTATTATGAAAAAATTCAAAAAGAATGTTCATGTTGACCATATCAGCGACTGGAGAAGAGCAGTATGCGGTGATCTTACATCGGCTTTCAATTCTTCCAGTGTAAAAGTTCCTCAGATGGATTATCTTGATCAGAAGGATTATGCTAAAACCATCAATGCTGCCAAAAATAAACCGGTTCCCAACCTGAAATGGTATTCGGAAAATGAACTGAATGAAAATTTACTTGATATTCAGGAAAGAGGCTTGAAACCATCCAATCCGCTGCCCTATCATTTCCATGTCAATCTGGAAGGGGAACAGATAAAAATGACCAATTTAAAAGAGAATGGAGTTCCGCTTTTGGTATATGACAGAACTCAATTCGACAATAATAATTATCATTTTTCATATGCTTTATATGCAAAGCAAACGCTATCCCATACTGTGCATCCGGGAGCTTATGATTATGAAATTTTCGGTCCCAATGGCTTTTTCAGAAAATTTAAGGGAAATAAAACTGCAGAAACAGAGGTGATCTTGACGAATATGGCCTCAAAAAATCAGATTGAATTAATCATCAGAAATCATAAAAAGGAAAATTTTTCCATCCGTCTGGAAGATCTTTATACAAGAAGCGAAAGAACAGTTTCTGTACAAAAAACGGAAGAAAAAATCATTATTGATCTTGATAAATATAAAGGCTGGTATGATTTGAAGCTAAAATTAAACGATCATCTGTGGCACTTTGCCGGAAGAATAGAAACCGGAAAAGTTTCCGTTTCTGATCCGCATTGGGCTTAAAAACGCTTATAATATTGATAAAATACTGCACAAAGTTTGCAGTATTTTTTTGAGTTATTTCATCTTATAATGCATTACATATGATAAATAAGCAGTTATAAAAAATTTGTGGTATATTTTTTTCAAAACATGTTGAATTTTATTATCTTCACTTTACTAATTAACAGTGTCATGAAAAAACTAAATTTAACTATTGCAGCGTCTTTATTTGCGTTTGCTCTATGCGGGAATCTGAGTGCCCAAGACCTCGCTACAGATAACCATACGGTTACCATTTCTATTCCCGAAGTTGCATTGGTAGATATTGAGCCATCAGCAACAAAAAATATTACCCTTGGATTTACAGCACCTACTGAAGCAGGAAATCCCATTATTCCAGCTGCAGCCAACACGACTTTGTGGCTTAATTATTCTTCTATCAAATCTGTGGCAGATCCTACCCGTAATGTAAGTGTAAAAATGAATGCTATCATTCCTGGAGTAGATCTTCAGGTAACTGCTGCTGCCGCCACAGGAGCAGGAGCCGGGACACTGGGAACATCTGCAGGTCTACTAACATTAAGCGCTGCTGACCAGACAATCATTTCTGGAATTGGGAGTGCTTACACTGGAAACGGAGCTAATAACGGTCACAATCTTACCTATGCAATCGCTGCAGGAAGCGGCCCCGGAGGCGTAGCAGCTTACGCAGATTTAGAGGCAACAGCCACTGTAGCAGCTACTGTTACTTATACGATATCCGATAATTAGAATTTAAATAAGGTTCTATAACTGTCCTTCAAAAGCAAGGAGAAATTGTTACTCAGTTTCTTCCTGGTTTTGTATTATTAATGTTTTAACTCCAAACTAATATCATGATAAAGCGTATCCTTATCCTGATCACCCTGATTTTGCAGTTCAGCTTTTTACATGCCGGTATTGTGATTCTCAACGGGCTTACGCATTCTTACAAAATAGAAAACGGAAAGGTGTATAAAGGAAAAGTTGCTATTGAAAACACAGGCAGCAACCCTCAAAGTGTAAAAATATTTTTACAGGATTATACCTACCATGCCGATGGAACCATCAATTATACAGTATTACGTACCAATAAACGCAGTAATGGAGAATGGCTGAAGCTTAATACCAATCTTGTTACGCTTAAAGGTAAAGAAAAGACTGAGATATTCTATGAAATAACGGTTCCCAATCAGGCAATGGATCCGGGAAGTTATTGGAGTGTGATTATTGTAGAGCCGGTAGAAGAGATAAAACCCAGCGACGGTAAGCCGGGAGTAAGTATTACTTCTGTTATACGATATGCCATTCAGGTCATTACAGATTTTGAAACAGAAAAGGCCCAGCCGGACCTTAAGTTTGAAAGTGTAAAGGTGGAAAAACAAGAGGGAAAACAAACTGTAAAGGTAGCAATAGCCAATAATGGCAATCTTTACTGTAAACCTACAGCTTCCATTGAAATCTATAACCGCAAAACGGGTGAAAAAGTGGGAACTTATTCGAGTTTAACCATGGGTCTTTTGCCAGACACCTCCAAAACATTTTACATTGATATCAGTAAATTACCCCCTGATAAATACAAAGCAGCTATTATAGCTACGGATGAAGAAGAGAATGCTTTTGCTCTCAATGTGGAATTAGAAGTAAAGAATGATTAGAAATTGGACTTTATTTATTATCATATCACTATTCCCGGTATTTATTTTTTCCCAGGAGCAACCCAACCGGTTGATCAGTAAAAAAGATAGTTTAATGCCGGGAATGTCTACTTCTATTCCCTTCACCTTAGAAAATAATTCGAAGGAAACCAAAACATATGATATTTCAGTTGTCACATCAAGTTCCTCTGTTAATCCTATTTTAGCAAAAGGAGAATTTCAGATTCTTCCGTATGAAACATCAGTGTATCTGGTTCCTCTACGCATCGCAACAGAAACAGGACAGGGTACTTATTCTGTAACTCTGAACATTATGGACCGCAGTAATGGAACAACATTTACAAAAAATTCAAAAATCGTAGTTTCCGGAAGCAGAAAGCTTTTGGTTACTGCGTTGAATACCCCTGAATTTGTGAGGGCAGGAGAAACAATACGTGCTTCTTTCCTTTTGAAAAATAATGGTAATGTTACAGAAAGCATTGTTCTTGAAAGTAAAAATGCTGTAGTTGATAACGAATCATCCCTGGTTCTTGCACCCAATGAATCAAAAATTATTACGATTCACAAAGTGACAAGTCCTGAACTTAGCCAAAATGAATTTCAGAACCTAAATCTTTCGGTATACCCGAAGAGTCATCCCAAAGAAATTCAGGATGTCTACGCAACTACTCAGGTAATTTCAGTAAAGCCATCTGAAAACGATATTTATCACAGACTTCCTGTTGCCCTCTCCCTATCTTTTATCGGAATGCAGAATATGGGAGTTTATAATGATGGTTTTCAAGGTGAAATCCATGGTAAAGGAACACTGGATAAGGATCATAAAAACCAGATCGAATTTAGAGCGGTTACACACAATCCTGTAGAACTTAATACATTCACCCAATATGAAGAGTATTTTGTGAATTATAAAAGGGATAAATTGTTTATTCATCTTGGTGATAAAACCTATTCTTCGTCCTATCTTACAGAATTTGCAAGATATGGCCGTGGGGCAGAAATCCGCTATGATTTTAATAAAGTAAGCTTTGGGGGATTCTACAATCATCCCAGATTCTTCAGAGATATTAAAGATGAATTTAATATGTATTCAGCTTTTAAAATCCGGAGAGAGTCCGAAATTTCTGTAGGCTATCTCTACAAAACTCCGAGGAAGGAAGAAATCAGATTTGGAGATGTAAGACTTGATTCAGATGCTCATCTACCATATGCTAAAGGAAAATTCAAAGTGTCAAAAAATATCAATCTTTCCGGAGAACTGGCATATAGTACAACGAAGAACACTGATGGAACAGCTTATTTATTACAGGCAGAAGCTGTATTTAAAAAATTAAACGGAAGTCTGATGTATATGAGAGCCAGCCCTGATTTTGCCGGATATTTTACCAATACCACTACCTTTAATGGTAATATTTATTATAACATCACCAAAAAAATCAGCGTATTTGCCAATTATATGCAGGATGCCAAAAATTTCCAGAGAGATACATTGTTACTGGCTGCCCCTTACAGAAAGTATTTTCAATATGGGGTACAATACAAATATATTCCTACTGGTTCCATCATCCTGAATAACGGGTATCAAACTTATAAAGACCGTTTGGAACCAAAACAGTTTGATTATTACGAACGTTATTTCAAGGTGAGTATTAATCAGCAAATAGGAGTTTTCCAGGTCAATCTGGATGGACAATTCGGTAAAACAGATAATTATCTGACCGGATTTAGTGGAAATTCCAGTTTTTATTCTGCGAATCTTTCATTTCAAAAATTCAGAACGTCATTTAACATCTTCGGAAGTTATGCTATAAGCTCAAGATATCAGCTTCAAAACCAGAGAAATCTTTATTACGGAGCGAGAATCTTCAGTCAGTTTTCCAATAAGACCAGCTTAAGTATCTTTTATCAGAACAATTACATGCCCGAGGAATATTTTAAAGACAGAAATCTGTTTGAGCTTCTTTTTCATCAGCAGCTGTTTCCGGGAAACGAACTTGATCTTTCCGGAAGGTATTCACTACAAAGAGGAGAAATCGGAGATAAAGATTTTATATTTTCCATGCGTTATACGTGGCGCCCCAACATTCCTGTACAGAAAATTGCCGAGTATATTTCACTGTCCGGAAATATCAGCAGCTCAGGATTAAAAAAAACAGAAGGAATAAGATTAATGCTTGGAAGTTATCTGTCTGTTACGGATAAGGATGGAAATTATATGTTTAAAAATGTTGTTCCCGGCAACTATTTTCTTGAAATAGACCGTTCCACGACAGAAATCAATGATATTCCAACCCAGACTTTTCCTGCAGCGCTTTCATTACTTAATAAGGAAAATACTTTTAATTTCGGGTTAACAACAGCGGCGACTGTTCAGGGGCATGTTAAGTTCCTGGAAACCGGAGATAAAGATCAAAATGATTTTGCCCAGCTGCCATCTGCCAAAGGAAAGAAGAAAAAAGAAAGTATCATTGTAGAAGCTTCCAATAATGATCAGATTTTCCGCAAAGTATGCTACATAGGAGAAGATTTTGATTTCACCTATCTGCGTCCGGGAGACTGGACTGTTAAGGTTTACCGAAATGGACTGGATAAGCGTTATAAAATTTCAACGGACAAATTTATATTTACTTTACAGCCTTCGGAAACAAAGAAAATAATGATCAATGTTGTCAAACAGCAGGTAGAAATCAAGTACCAGCAGGAATCCTTAAAAGTAGGATATAATGAAATAAAAAAGAAGAGATGATGCTAATCCGTTCTATATTGTTAATGGCGTTGTGTGCTTTGTCCGGTTCTGTTTATTCTCAGACCGCAAGTACAACTGTCAGTCTAACACTGCCTGTAGTAACTTTAATGGATGTTGAGCCTACAGGAAGTATTACATTAAATTTCACACCTCCTACCGAGGCTGGAAATGCTCTGGTAGCACCAACTCCCAATACATCAAAATGGATCAACTATACTTCTGCCATTTCTCCCAGCGGACTTACCAGAAGAATTACAGCCTCTGTGAATAAAGTGATAGCAGGAGTCAATATAAGACTTCAGGCCGCAGCAGCATCCGGAGCCGGTGGAGGAACGTTGGGAACATCTGCAGGACAGGTTACCCTTACTACCACTCCAACTACAATTATTAGTGGTATTGGAGGAGCTTATACAGGGAATGGTGCCAATAACGGACATGCACTCACCATTTCACTGGCCACAAATACTTATGCGAATTTAGCAGCACAGGCTAATACAGCTATTGTCATCACCTACACCATCACAGAGTAAACCGAAAATGAACACTAAAAATCCCATCATAAAATCATCCCTGAAAAGATTTCTATGCGTTATTATTTTAATAATGGGAAGCAATCTTAATCTTAATGGACAAACCATAAATATTACGGGAACCAGCTGGACTGCAACTGTACCCACTATTACAGAAGCCGGAACTAATTATGCCGGAACTTACAACAATCCCAGTCTATTAACATTATCAGGCCATTTACCCGGATCTTTTCTGAATCTTCTCACAAGTTCCGGAGCAAGAATCAGCATGCAGCTTGCTCCTACTTCCTGGAACAGCTCTCTGAAACTTTATGCAAAAAGAAGTGGCGGTACAGCAACAATCAATGGCCTTTGTGTTTTGTGTACGGCTACAATTAATGGCGGTACGGCTAATTATATAGAAATACCGCAAGCTAATGCCGCAACCCTTTCAACAATTACTTTTACCGGAGTTCTAGGACTTAGTAACAGTGTAGATTATTCAGGCATTAATGTACAGCTGGAAATAGGCGGCGTTTCCGTGACAATTCCTGCGACAGCTTATAGTACACAGGTTGTTTTTACCATTGGAGCCAATTAAAACTCCTAGGCTAATCCATACAGTACTTTTAGCAGAAATTGAACAATACATTAAAGAGATATTCAGTCCATTTGTATCTAAAAAAACAATCCTTTTCAAAATCAGAAAAGGATTGCTTTTTAGTATTTAAACTTAATTAATGTTTGGCCCACCAAAGAGGTGTCAGGACAGCATCTGTACCACCAAGTAATTGTACAGCTTTATCATATCCAGGCTGATCCGTATTTCTGAAAGTACTTGGATATCTTAATCTCTGAGGGAAATTCTGAATAGAATTTGTCATATAGTTCCCTGAGCTCAGATTAGGAAGGTTGGGCAATGGAGTTTCGATGGCTGGATTTTCAAAAAACGGCAGCCCAAGTCTTCTCTGATCATTCCAGGATTCTAACGGTAGCCAAGGCATATTGGCAATATATTTCTGGGTAATAATTTTTGTCAGTTTATCATTTTTTACCGATCCGTTCTTATAAATGGTGTTCACAGGATATTTAATTTCAACAGAGACCAAGTTCCCGGTTACAGGATCTTTATATTTCATGGTGTGGCTTGCTCCCGGTTCTGTAATATGACTGTAAGAAACAGAAGTACCGTCACGGTTATAATCTGTTGAAGCAATATATTGACCATAGAATTGTGAAACTCCATTATAAACAAAACTTTCCTGAATTCCTTTATTATAAGCAGCTTCATCACTCATTGGAACGGTCCAGCCTTTCAATGCAGCTTCTGCCAGAAGGAAATAGGTTTCCCAGCTTGCAAAAAATATTCTTGCATTCTTACTTTCCCTGTACTGCTTACCTAAAGCCGGCATACATCCTACTACATTTCTTAAGCCGTTTCTCTGTCCTTTTACTCCCCAATTTCCAATAGTATAGGCGTTCCAGGTATTTACGGTATTTATTGTTATTTTAGAATTGTCTTCAAAAGTAAGATCTCCGTGATTGGTAGTTGCCTGGTTGGTATAAGTAGGATACAATGAGTAAACCGGGCTTGTAAGATCCCCCGGAATATAGAATGTCTTATAGGCTCTGGGATCAATTTTATTAGGTAATCCGTCCAGCCAGTATCCTGCACTTGGATCGTTGGTCATTGTGGTGAACTGTTGATCATATTTTATACCAATATAATCAGATGCTTTTACCTGTGTATGTTGAGCTGCTGGTAATTGGTCTGTAGAATTTACTCCTCCCAGGCCAATGTATAAATTATTAAGGGTTGCTGATAAAATTTGAGAGTTCCATTCTCTGGACATTACACCTGTTAGCGCATCCCATCCCGGTTTTTCAGCAACTTTAAAATTATCTGCACTTGTAGCAATAAACATATTTGAACTTGCCGCTGCTTCAAATTCTGTTTTTGCTTTTGAGGGATCTACTTCGGCAATTCTCATGGCAATTCTCATCCTCATAGAGTTGGCATATTTTACCCATTGAGTCCAATTAAACCCATACACCATATCATAAGCGTTTTTATTGGATGGTACTCCTTGGGTTGTGTCCATTTTTGCGACTGCATCTTTCAATTCTTCCAAGATAAAATAATACACTTCTTTTTCAGAATTAAAAGTAGGATTCGTTCCCTGAAAAGCCTGAATAGGTTGTGGTCCGAAATTATCCGAAAATTCACTCATTAAATAAGCTCTCCAGATTCTGGAAACCTGAATAACATTGTCATAATAAGGTTTTCCCTGCCCGGCTGCCTTTTTTTCATTAGCCAACTGAATGGCTGCATTCGCATTATTCAGCCAATCTGAAATGTATTTCCAGTATTCGGAAGTCCAGGAATCATCGTAAGTTCCACCTGCAATTCCGGTTGTCAAGTGCTGTCTTGCTGCCGTTTTCCAGTATAAAACAAAAACACGTTCTGCAATATTAGGATCCTGCTGGGCACCGAGAATTGAGTTATTTAATAAATATTCGGGTTCTGCCTTATTAGCGTCTACAGCAAACGGGTTATTATTAATGTCTTCAAAATCATTGCATGAAGTACATAGTAAACCAATCGTAAAAAATGATAAGATATATTTTTTCATTGTTTCAGTTGTTAATTAAAAACCTAAAGTGATTGTAAATAAATAAGATCTTGAAGTAGGAAAAGCGAGGTTTTCAAATCCTGTAGCATTAGAATTAATTGCGAATACAGATTCCGGGTCGACTCCTTTGGCTTTACTATAGATCATCCATACGTTATTGGCCGTAAAAGCTACTTTAGCACTCTGTAAGGCTAGTTTTTGGAAAATACTTTTAGGAAAATTATAAGTCAGCTGAATATTTCTTAAACGAATATTGGTAGCATCATAAATGTTTTGCTCTGTAATTCCTAAGTTTCCGGATGTTACAGCTCCCCAATAATCCTGTTGAGTAATTTCTTTTGTATTTGCTGTATAACCGCCATTTCCCTCCACTACGGCATCCAAAATCATATTATCACGTTTTCCTCCGGGCGCGGTGTCTGCAGCAAGTCCGTTCGCTTGTAATGCAGCTTGTGTTGCAGAGAAAAATTTACCTCCGATTCTTCCGTCAATTAAAAATGAAAGTCCGATATTTTTATAAACAAAACTGTTTGTAAAGCCAAACAAAGCTCTCGGGGTTTGATCTCCTAAATAATATTGATCAGGCGTTGCCTGCGGTAATCCGTTTTGATCCACAATCAACTTTCCGTAATAAGGACTGCTGGTATCTTCTACTCTTAAGAATTTTGTTCCGTAAATGGCTCCGTAAGGTTTTCCTACTTCTGCGAAGAAAGCAACGTTATCAAAACCTGATAAAGGATATTTTGAAACAATTCCATCAATTTTATCGATGTTGCTTTTCAACGTTGAAAAATTGGCATTGACATTCCACACAAAGCTTTCCTTCTTAAAGATATCCGTATTCATTACGAATTCAAACCCTTTGTTATGCAAGCCTCCTGAATTAATTTTCTTTTTCTCATATCCGGAAAGAGGATTTATTGGTAAATCTATCAGTTGCTCTGTCGCATTATTACTAAAATAACTTATGTCTAAAGAGACTTTGTCAAAAAACTTCATATCTGCACCGACTTCAAAACTTTTAAGCTTCTCGGCATGAAGATCTGAATTAAAAAGAATTTTATTTCTTGTTAGCACTACATGTCCGCTTGGATCTGTGGAAGCGGTATAGGTATTATATAACTGTTGGGGTTGTAAAGAATTTCCTGTAGCTGCGTATGCCGCGCGAAGCTTAGCAAATGTTAAGGCATTTAAAGTAGTACCATTTAATTTTTTCAGCATATCTGTCAAAACTAATGAAGTACTCACAGAAGAATAAAAATAAGACCTGTTATTTATATTCAAAGTAGAAGACCAATCATTTCTTGCCGTAGCATTCAGAAACCAATATCCGTCATAATTAATTTCAGCAGCAGCAAATACTGAATTAATTTTTTTCCACATATCAACTTCGGTTGTTGTAACAGAAGCAAGATCACTCGTATTAGACGTACTGAAAACATTGGCAACAACAAGATTTTGTGTGGAAAAATATAATGCTTTATCCCTGCTTTCCATCATCTGTCCATAAACTGAAAGCGATCCTCCCCATTTACCAACAATATCATCTTTTTTAGCATTAAGACTTATGATATAATTATTTTCATAAAACTTTTCCTGACCGGTAGAGTAAGAATTATTACGTCTGGATCCCGTCCAAACCCTGGCATCCGTATTTAAGGAATAGAAATCCGTTCCTAATCTTACATCTGCGCTCAGCCAGTTATTAAATTGATATTTAAGATAACCGTTTAATAAAAACCGGTCTTTTTTATCAGCGTTCAATGCATTATAAGCAGTCCAATAGGGATTAATTCCATTGGAAGTTATCCAGCGCGATGTCACTCCATTTTGCATCTGCCCCTCACGATAATCTCTTATATCAACATTTTGAGGCATCAGAAGGATTGCTGGGTAGTAATTCCCGTCACCTTGCCCTGCAGAGGGTCTGTTTGTACCTTTAACACTCATATGCTGAGCTTTCACCTCAGTAGTCCATCTTTTATTAGCCCCAAAATTAGAATTCATTTTCGCCATAAAATTGAACCTCTCATATTTTGAGTTCGGAATCTGACTATTACTGCTTAAATAATTAGCAGAAGTGTACAAGCTTGATCCTTCACCAATGTTCTCCTGAAAGCTCAATGTATGCTGAGAATTAGTTCCTGTCTTAAAAAAGCTTTTTAAGTTATCGTGGACTGTCATATTTGAACCTTCAAAAGTCGGTCCCCAGGATGTTGTATTGTCGGTCCCCGTAGGATTGACCAAACCATTACTTCCTTGTGCGAAACTATGCTGCAAATCAGGTTTCATAAAAATATTTTCAAAACCTAAGCTTGTAGAATATGTAATTCCTAATCCGCCTTTTCTTTTACCGGTTTTTGTAGTAATCAAAATAACACCGTTTCCACCTCTGGAACCATAAAGAGCAGAAGCAGCACCACCTTTCAAAACAGAAAGACTTTCAATGTCGTCCGGATTGATATCACTTAAACCATTACCCATATCAAGATCCGGATTCCAGAAATCGTTATTAGAATCCTTTCCATTCTGCTTAGCCTTTGATCCTAAACTATTACTTAACGGAACTCCATCTACCACAATAAGAGGCTGATTATCTCCTGTAAACGAATTAAACCCCCGCAGGTTAATTTTGGAGGAAGAACCTGGTCCAAAACTTCCTTTAATCACTTGTAACCCGGCAACTTTTCCTGCCAATGCATTGGTAACATTATTTTCTTTGGCGTCGACAAGGGTTTGTCCTTTCACATCCTGGAAAGAATATCCCAGCGCTTTTTTTTCTTTTTTTACACCATAAGCTGTAACAACTACTTCATCAATCTTTGACGCTTTAGTTGAATCACTTTGTGCATACAATCCACTGAAAAAGAATAAGGATTGGAGCAGCCCAACCTTAAAAATGGTTTTTCTCATAAAAATTAGATTTGGTATATATTTAATAATATCACAAGATATTTCAACAAATAACGTAATTATTATTAAATTAATATACAATCATTAATTATTTATGCCAAATCTATTAATAAAAGCAACCAAATCTTTTTAATATTTTTTAAATCAGAACATATTACATCGTTAATATGAGTTTAAAGCTTTTGATACTTAAATAATTAAGTGAAATCTAAAGTTAGAAGAGCTCCAGTTTGAATCTGGTACTTTGTGGGGATTGAGTTGAAGAAAATAATGGATTGCAGAGACTCCTGCGGAGTGACCATTGGAGTGTGTGCTGTCCGGTTACCATTGAAAAGTGGTAAGTAATGGATGACCCATGATAAGTGATGAATAATCGATGTATTACTCATTACTCATGAATTGAGCTGGGTATAAAACAAAAAAAATCCTTTATCATTG